>CAIMXN010000001.1 GCA_903845455.1 uncultured beta proteobacterium
ACGCCAGTAAGCACCAGCAAGCTTCATCAGCTTAAAGACTTTGAGCTTGCCTGTTGATGGCACATGGGGACCACGGCATAAATCGGTGAATTTGCCTTCTGCGTAAAGTGAAACATCTTCGCCCTGCGGAATACTCGCAATCAATTCTGCTTTGTAGTGCTCGCCTTGGTCTTTAAAGAATTTGATCGCCTCATCACGGGGCAATACGCTGCGCGTAACTGGCTCATCTTTCTTAGCTAACTCAGTCATTTTCTTTTCTAGAGCAACTAAGTCATCAGGCGTAAATGGACGGTGATAGGAGAAGTCATAGTAAAAACCGTTCTCCACCACTGGACCAATGGTCACCTGCGCTTCTGGAAATAGTTCTTTAACAGCGTATGCCAGTAAATGTGCAGTGGAGTGACGCACAATCTCTAGAGCCTCAGGACTCTTATCGGTGATGATGGCTAATTGACTGTCTTTGTCGATCACAAAACTGGTATCGACCATCTTGCCATCAACTATGCCGCCTAAGGCAGCTTTAGCAAGTCCGCTACCGATGCTTTGGGCAACATCAGCTACGCGAAGGGGGGCCTCAAATTCACGTTTTGATCCATCTGGCAGAGTTACAACTAGCATGACCACTCCATCTTGTTTATGAACAGCATTCTTTGCATCAGTACAGCACGACCCCTACTAAAAAGAAAGCGCGGTAGCTTTAGGCAACCGCGCACTTTTGGGTCTTTTTTCGTTGGTAGGCTCGATTGGACTCGAACCAACGACCCCCACCATGTCAAGGTGGTGCTCTAACCAGCTGAGCTACGAGCCTATTAAGACCAAGAGTTTATCACCGGCGGCGCACTTGAGTAACGCCTTTGAGCTCCTCAAGGCTGTTTTGGACAAGGCGCAGTGCCTCAGAGTCTTTAATTTCAACTGTCAACAGGATCTGGGCCACCCCTTTTTTTGCGGATTTTCGCAAATCAATCACGTGTATGCCCTGCCTGGTCAACACTTCAAATAACTCACGCATCAATTCCGGACGATCTAAAGCGCTGACTGCCAAATCTGCCGGAAACACCCGCTTAGAATCATCTTTAGGGTTCGTTACACCGACTGACTCATTCCATGCTGTCTGAATGACTCTTTCCGGAGCTCTTTCTAAAAGACCTCTGAAAGTCTTGCAAGAGCGCCGATGAATCGATACACCGCGACCTTGCGTTATAAAGCCTGCAATAGCATCAGGAGGTACTGGGCGGCAACACCGTGCTAGCTGGGTGAGTAATGAGTCAACCCCGACGACGAGGACATCACTACCTTGACCTTGTTTGCGTGTACTTTGGCGCAGGATAATTTCGGATGTGGCTGGGGTCTTTAGTTCTGGCTTTGGTTCTAACTTCGCTTCAGCAGTCTTGGTATGAGCTGCAGTCTCTTCATCATCTAAAGCATTAAACCAAGCGCGCACTCGGGTACGGGCTCTTTGCGAGCGCAGATAATTGCGCTCAGGGCTAATCCAATCCCGCGAAGGTCCACCATGTTTGACGGTAATAATCTCGACTGTTTGACCATTCTGTAATGGTGTATCTAATGTAACCATAGCGCCATCAACACGCGCACCGCGACAACGATGCCCTAAGTCGGTATGCACTGCATATGCAAAATCAATCGGTGATGAGCCCTTCTCGAGCGAGATCACTTTTCCTAAAGGAGTCAGTACATAAATATGATTATCGATCTCATGGTGTTTGAGTTGCTCCCAGGCGTCTTCTTTCCAAGAGATTAATTGTCTTGCCCAAGCGATTTGTCTTTCATAGGCAACCGCAGCGCTATGAGTGCCCGTTTGGTGGCTTGGATTAGCAGAAGCATTTTTAGGTGGCGTAGCAGCCCCTATATATGCGCCCTCTTTGTAACGCCAGTGTGCTGCCAAACCATACTCAGCTTGTTGATGCATTTCTTGCGTGCGTATCTGAATCTCAAAAGCAGTCCCGTTCTCATCCATCACAACGGTGTGCAAAGATTGATAGCCGTTGGGCTTAGGTCTGGCGATGTAATCATCAAACTCTCGCGGTACTGGTTGCCAAACGTTGTGCACCAACCCCAAAATGGCATAACAAGATTTGATATCGACCACCAATACTCGGAAAGCTCTCACGTCATAGAGGTTTGCAAAATCTAAAGACTTGCCCTGCATTTTTTTCCAAATGCTATAGATATGTTTCGGCCTACCTACAACTTCTCCAGTGATTCCCGCTACCGCTAACTCTTGCTTTAAACGCAGCACGATCTGTTCAATAAAGGCTTCACGTTCAATGCGTTTGGCATCTAACATTGTGGCAATGTCACGATACATCTGGGGCGATAAAGTTCGGAAGGCGAGATCCTCCATCTCCCACTTCATCTGCCAAATACCAAGGCGGTTCGCCAACGAAGCATCAATATCTAAAATCTCTTGCGCCCAGGATGTTGGCATCTCCAGCTTTTCTTGAGTGACCCAACGCAAGGTTTGCAAACGTGAGGCAAGATAAATTAAGACCACGCGCAGATCATCGCCAAATGCTAAGAGCATTTTGCGTAACATCTCTTCCTGACCAGAAACGTTCAGACCACCATCTGCACGCACCAACTTGGCTTGAGCCTGACGCAGTCCTCGATAACCAATCAGTAGCTTTGCCGGCTCATCACCAAGCAACTTGATCAGCGCATCCTTGCCGTGAGTACGCGCGATATTGGTGGCGGCAGTGAGAGTTGCCTCATCGAGATGGAGCATTTGCAAAATCTGGAAAACACCAGAGGCATGGCTCTCGGCTAGCTCACCATACCAGCCATCAATAATTTTAAATTTTTCAGGTAAATTTGCCATCGCGCAATGTATATTTTGTGCAGATTTTAAGATTGATGTTCATGGACACCAACAATCAGAATTCCTTAACTAAAGAATTCTTTTGCTAAAGCGATTTGCTCAGGCTTAACAAATGCCGGCGCATGACCTACATTCGGGATTTCAATACTCCTTGCGTAAGGATTCACTTTACACATCTCTGCCACTGTTTTAGCAGACAAAAGATCTGAGTTACCACCACGCACAATCAGCATCGGAATATGAATTTGCTTAAAGGCATGCCACATTGCCATCTCACCAGCTTTAGCCATGATGGGGTTGACAGATGCAAATGGCACTGCAATATCTGGATCGTAATGCATCTCCCACACACCATTTTTCTCTTCCAGCATTGGGCCGTTATAGGTTTCCCACTCATCTGGGGTGTGCTCACCAAAAGTAGCGCAGATGGCATTCAAACGGGCAAGGGCATCAGCACGGTTAGCAAAAGAAAAAGTTTGGCCGACATAAGATCCCAAACGTTTAATGGCTTCAGGCTCAATGCGTGGGCCCACATCATTAATCAACATGCGACGAATTGGAGAATGCGGCATGGAGGCATACACCATACCAATTAAGCCGCCCATTGAAGTGCCAAACCAATCGACCTGTGAAACGCCTAAATGTTTTACTAGGCTAGCCATGTCCGCAACATACTGGGGCACAGCATATGTCATGGGGTTTTGTAAACGATCGGAGTGACCTCTGCCAACTACATCTGGACACACAACATAATAGTCCTTGCATAGCGCTTGTGCCAAGGTATTGAAATCACTACCTCGCCTAGTGAGACCATGCACACAAATCAATACTTTAGGATTGCTTGGGTTACCCCAAGCGTGATACGCCATACGATGATTCCCATCACTGTTCTGACAATCCACAAAGAAGGTATCGCCTTGGTGCTGTATTGGTATTACAGGGTTCGATACTGGTGGATTGGCGTCTGGAATATCATGGTGGTCATGGTCTTGAGTATCCCCCACCTCTTCGGGCTGCAAGGTAACATGATCAATGCCATGTTGATCCAGTAGCATGCCATTGATACGCGACATGATTTCTGGCCAGTCTTGCATATGCTCGATTTCAATATGGCCAATCAAAGCAGGGAAACTCGGCGTCATTTCCCAAACATGCAGGTCATGCACCGCAAGCACGCCAGGGATTTTTTTCAAATCACTGCCGACTTGTAAGTAATCGATATGCAGAGGAACGCCCTCCATCAGGAAATGATAAGACTCACGCAGGATGCTGATGGTCGATTTCAGAATCAATAAGGAAACCAATATCGAGAGGATGGCATCGATTGGCATCCAGCCAGTCAATTGAATGACCACGCCGGCAATTAAAGCAGCTACAGAGCCGAGCAAATCACCCATCACATGGACTAATGCCGCTCTAGTGTTCACGCTTTTCTTATCGCGTGATAACACCCAAGCAACCACCACATTCATCAATAGACCAATGGCAGCAACGATGGTGACCGTGAGTCCGTCTACTTGATGCGGTGTATAAAAACGGCTTACTGCTTCAAGCACAATCCACGCAACCAAGACCAACATCACAATACCATTGACAAAAGCAGCTAAAGCCTCAGCACGACCAAAACCAAAGGAGTGCTTAGGCGATGGTGGACGCCTAGAAATAATTTGGGCTAAAAGAGCCAAACCTAAAGCAGCTGCATCGGTCACCATATGACCAGCATCAGAAATCAGCGCTAAAGAACCAGCAAAGTAAGCGGCGGCACCCTCAACCCCAGAAAAACCTAAGGTGAGGATCAGAGATATCAGCAGCAGATTCTGATTAGAAACTTCTTTGCTATGAGAATGCTTCGCATCGCCCTTCTTATGGGCATGTAAGGAAGCATCGCTCCCAGAATTCAGTGGGGCGTGAGCAGGCTTGGGAGAGTTGAAATGATGGGAACCCGACATGGTGATCCCATTATTTCACTAAATGATGGCCGGTGTTAGAAACCCGCTATATCAACAGGGGCACCGGTTTTAGCAATCACTTCATCCTTGCTAACGCCTGGGGCTAATTCCACTAACTTGAGGCCTTGAGGAGTGACATCCAAAACACAGAGGTCGGTAATGATGCGACTAATTACCCGCAAGCCAGTTAATGGCAAGGTGCATTTTGGCAGAATTTTGATCTCTTCTGTGCCATCTTTTTTCTTGGCAACGTGCTCCATCAATACCACCACATGCTTGACGCCCGCAACCAAATCCATTGCACCGCCCATGCCTTTGACCATTTTTCCGGGAATCATCCAGTTGGCAATGTCCCCATGCTCGCTCACTTGCATCGCCCCTAAGAAGGCAATATTAATTTTGCCGCCACGGATCATGCCAAAAGCATCTGCTGAGGAAAAAATGGATGAGCCTGGCAATGTCGTAATAGTTTGTTTGCCTGCGTTAATTAAATCCGCATCGATTTGATCTTCTGTTGGAAATGGGCCAATACCCAATAAACCATTCTCAGACTGAAGCCATACTTCTATTCCCTCTGGTACGTAATTGGCTATTAAAGTAGGAATACCAATTCCTAAATTGACGTAATAACCATCCTTTAACTCTTGAGCAGCACGCGCTGCCATCTCATCTCTATTCCAAGGCATATTGATCTTTCTAAATTTCTTTTAACTAATTATTTGGCGGCTGAAAGCGTGCGTTGTTCAATCCGCTTTTCAGGCTTGTCATTCACAACTAAGCGATGCACATAGATACCAGGCGTATGAATCTCAGCGGGATCTAATGCACCATTCTCAACAATCTCTTCCACTTCAGCAACAGTGATCTTGCCAGCCATGGCAACGACCGGGTTGAAATTGCGTGCGGTATGTCGATATACCAAGTTACCTGAACGATCTGCTTTCCATGCTTTTACTAAAGAGATATCGGTCACAATGGAACGCTCCATGATGTATTGCTCACCATCGAATTCTTTAATTTCTTTTCCTTCGGCAACCAAGGTACCTACACCAGTCTTAGTGTAGAAAGCGGGGATACCACAACCACCAGCACGTAATTTTTCAGCCAAAGTGCCCTGCGGCGTGAACTCGAGTTCTAACTCACCAGCCAAATACTGACGCTCAAATTCTTTGTTTTCGCCAACATAAGAAGACACCATCTTTTTTACTTGACGGGTATTGAGCAAGATGCCCAAGCCGAAGTGATCGACCCCGGCATTATTGGAGACAGCCGTTAAATTCTGCGCACCCAACTCTTTCACAGCCAAAATCAGGGCCTCTGGTATGCCACACAGACCGAAGCCGCCAACGCCAAGCTTCTGGCCATCTTTCAAAATATCCCGCAAGGCATCCACTGCCGATGGGTAGGTTTTATTCATAGCTTTTGTCCTAATAATGCCAAAAAGTGTAAAAAAGCAATCATAACGCTTTAAGCTAGGATACTAATCTGCTGACGGCGCTTGACTGGTTTTTCGTACTGAGTTTTCATACTTAGAACTAAACTATTAGTACTAAAAGCCGTATTTTTAAGATATTTCGGAGAAATCACATGAATTCCCAGGAACTGCTAGCGCAATTTGGACCCCGAGAGTCCATGGACTACGACCTAGTCATTGTTGGTGGTGGTCCAGCAGGTCTCTCAGCAGCAATTAAGGCCAAGCAGATTGCCAAGACTTCTGGCAAAGAGCTCAGTGTCTGCGTCCTAGAAAAAGGCTCCGAGATTGGCGCTCATATCCTCTCGGGCGCCGTGATGGACCCTAAAGCCCTAACAGAACTGTTTCCCAACTGGAAAGAATTGGGCGCCCCCTTAGATACCGAGGTCTCCGAAGACCAATTTCTCTTTTTAACTTCAAAAAAGTCCTATCAAGTTCCAAACTGGATGCTGCCCCACTGCTTTAAGAATGAAGGCAATTACATTGTCAGTCTCGCAAACGTGACTCGCTGGCTTGGACAACAAGCAGAAAACTTAGGTGTAGAAATTTTTCCCGGCTTTCCGGCTGCGGAGATTTTGTATAACGAACAAGGGACAGTATCCGGTGTCATTACTGGCTCGATGGGTCTGGACAAAGAAGGTTTACCTACTGATCAATTCCAGCTGGGCATGGAACTACGCGGTAAATACACTTTGTTTGCCGAAGGTTCTCGTGGCCACTTAGGTAAACAGCTCATTTCCAAATTTGCCTTAGATAAAGATGTAGACCCACAGAGCTACGGTATTGGTATCAAAGAACTGTGGGAAGTCGAGCCTTCTAAGAGCAAGCCTGGTCTCGTAGTTCACACTGCTGGTTGGCCACTCGAGAGTGATACCTATGGTGGCTCTTTCCTGTATCACTTGGGTGATAACAAAGTTGCTGTTGGTCTAGTAGTTGGGCTCTCCTATAAAAACCCTTACCTCTCCCCTTTTGAAGAATTCCAACGCTACAAGTTGCATCCAAAAATTCGAGAAACCTTTGCAGGCGGCAAACGCATTGCTTATGGTGCGCGTGCATTAACTGCTGGCGGCTTAAACAGTCTTCCTAAAACTGTCTTTCCTGGTGGTGCATTGATTGGTTGCGATGCAGGCTTCTTAAATGCCTCACGGATTAAAGGTAGTCATGCCGCCATTAAGACGGGCATGTTGGCAGCCGAAGCCGCTGTAGCAGCTATCAATGAGAATCGCTCTAGTGATGTGTTGTCAGCTTATCCTGTGGCATTCCAAAACAGTTGGCTGTATACCGAACTGAATCAAGCGCGGAATTTCAAATCATGGATGTCCAAAGGACTATATGTCGGTACCTTAATGGTGGGTCTCGAGCAAAAACTCTTGGGTGGCAATATGCCCTGGACGGTGCATCTCAAACACGCCGATCATGAATGCCTAGAACCCGCCTCGCAGCATCACCCCATTGACTATCCAAAACCTGATGGCAAGCTTACTTTCGACCGCCTCTCCTCAGTATTTATTTCCAATACCAACCATGCTGAGAATCAGCCGAGTCATTTGACACTCAAAGATGCCTCGGTACCTGTCAATCTCAATCTCAAAACCTATGCAGGACCAGAACAACGTTACTGTCCTGCTGGTGTTTATGAGTATGTTGAGGAAAATGGCAAATCCCGCTTGCAGATCAATTCACAAAATTGCGTGCATTGTAAAACTTGTGACATCAAAGATCCAAGTCAAAATATTATTTGGATCACACCAGAAGGTGGTGGTGGGCCAAATTACGCTGCGATGTAACTCCGTGTCACTGCTAGTGGGCTGGGTAACGGCGTGGCCGGAGTTTTTGAATAGCCATGCCAGCCAGACCACAGGCTAAAGCAGACATAACAAAGACATCTCGCGGTTGAAATGTATCCCAGATCCAACCAGCGCATAAGCCACCAAGTGTGCCGCCTAGGCCATAAGAGATCGTGGCCATCAGGGCTTGCCCTCTGGCCTGAAGTGGCCCAGTAAACCAACGTTGTAATAATTTCGTTGCCGCACTGTGATGCGCAGCAAAAGTACCGGCATGCAAAATTTGCGCAAAGAGTAAGACCGGTGTGATTGGATATAAGGCGATCGCTGCAAAGCGAATCACACCAACACCGAACGATACTTGCAATACCACCTCGGCATCTAAGCGGCTAAGTACTTTGCTTTGGAAATAAAAGAAGATGACTTCTGCAAATACACCTAAGGCCCAAAATAAACCAATCTGAAATTTGTTGTATCCCAAGTTCGATAAGTACAGAGAATAAAAAACATAGAGTGCAGCATGCGCAAAAATCATGAAGAAACCCGAGAGTAAAAACCAGCGCACATCCGGATTAAATAGCACGACCAGTAGTTCGCCCTTCACCATCTTGCGACGCTCCATTTTGGGCTCGTGCACAAGGAAGGTGATCAAAGCCAATAAGGTGAGAATCACCATGCCTATGATGGGATAGAGCTCGATTCCCTTTCGCTGAAAGAGCTCTCCAGCAACCAGCACCATCACAATAAAACCAACCGAACCCCAAAGACGTAAACGTCCGTAACGCTTATCAAAGGAATTGTCTTTGAATAAAGCATGTACTGTCGCCGACTCACCTAGTGGCATCAGGCTACTCAAAATGGTATGTAAAACAAACATCCATACAAAAAAAGCCATGTAGCTATGCAAAAAAAAGATACAAACAAATACGAGCACTGCTAAACAAGCGCAGAAACGAATGATGCCGACACGATTAGACAGATAGTCAGATAGCCAACCCCAAGAGAATGGGCCAACAATACGAGTGATTTGCAGCATCGACATCAAGACTGCTATCTCGATGACATTAAATCCATGGTCTAAGAAAAATAAACTCGCGTAGGGCGAGACCAAACCCACATAGGCAAAATATAAAAAGAAAAAGGACCCGAAGGCCCACCGTACTGAAGGTGTCATTTTTTGAGTAAGTGGTTTAGTCCGACTGGGAACCTGGACGCGCAGCCGGAATGGGTGGCACAGGTAAAGTGACATCACCACACTGCGCACGCTGACGTAGTGCGTGATCCATCAATATTAAGGCTAACATCGCTTCTGCAATGGGCGTTGCTCTGATACCAACGCAAGGATCATGCCGACCCTTGGTTTGTACTGTGATGGGCTTGCCATCTTTATCAATCGAATGTTTGGGGCTCAAGATGCTCGAGGTAGGCTTGATGGCGATCGACACTTTAATATCTTGGCCACTACTGATACCCCCTAAGGTACCGCCAGCATTGTTGCTAGCAAAACCATCGGGATACAGTTCATCACCATGTTCACTACCACGCTGGGATACCGACTTAAAACCAGCGCCAATCTCCACGCCCTTGACAGCGTTGATGCCCATCATGGCATGGGCGATATCGGCGTCCAATTTATCAAAGAGCGGTTCGCCCAAGCCAACTGGGACATTACGTGCACGGATTTCAATCTTAGCGCCGCAAGAGTCTCCTGCTTTACGCAAATCATCCATGTAAGACTCAAGCTCAGGAATGATCTCTGCATTAGCTGCAAAAAATGGATTGCTCTCAATCTGCGTGGCGTCTTTAAATGGAATCTCAATCTCGCCAAGTTGACTCATAAAACCGTAGAACTCTGTACCGTATTGTTCACGCAACCACTTCTTGGCAATCGCTGCTGCAGCGACGACAGGCGCAGTTAAACGGGCTGAGGAACGACCGCCACCGCGTGGATCCCGCAAGCCATACTTGTGGTGATAGGTGTAGTCAGCATGACCTGGCCGAAAGGTTTCCAATATGTGGCCATAGTCTTGACTACGATGATCTGTATTGCGAATCAGTAAGCCAATAGGAGCACCAGTGGTTTTGCCTTCATACACGCCCGACAAAATCTCCACCTTGTCATCCTCTTTGCGCTGAGTGACATGGCGGGAAGTGCCCGGCTTACGACGATCTAAGTCCGCCTGTAAATCCGCTTCCGAAAGTGACATTCCTGGAGGACAGCCATCAACCACAGCACCAATTGCGGGACCATGGGATTCACCAAAAGTAGTGACAGTAAAGAGAAGGCCTAAAGTATTTCCTGACATATCGACATTATGTCATCTGTCAGGAGGATTGGCTGAGACCCAGATTAAGCTGGGTTTAGCTTAATTAGATAGTTTTTGAGTATCTTCCGGCCAATCCCGAATATAGGCCTTAAGCATGGAGTTCTCAAAATCTTGAGCTTCAACAACAGACTTAGCAACGTCATAGAAAGAGATCACGCCCATGAGCATCTTTTGATCGACTACTGGCAAGTAACGTGCATGGTCAACCAACATCATGCGGCGTACTTCATCAATCTCGGTTTCCATATTGCAGGTCAGGGGTTTCTCATTCATGACAGCTCGAACCTGTAAACCATCGAGCTTGCCCTGATGCTTGGCCAATGCTTGGATCACTTCACGGAAGGTCAAAATACCCACAAGCTTTTCTTGCTCCATCACCACCAAGGAGCCGATATCGTGATCACTCATCACCAAAACTGCTGTCTGCAATGCTGTATCTGGGGCGACGGTAAAAAGAGTGCCGCCCTTTACGCGCAATATGTCACGAACTTTCATATGGCCCCTTTAAATAATCTGTCTTACCAGTTCAATATATTCCCAAGACCCTTAAGAATCAAGGATTTCGTGGCAATATTAGTAGCGAATAACCCTAATGAAACTATTCCGAATACCGGGTAAATTCGCCACTAGCACTGCGCCTACTAAGGTAATCCACCAGGTGAGATAAATCCATAAGAGCGCCAACGGGAAGATCGCAAAAGCGCCGTAAACAGTCTTGTAAAAAGCAGTGTTGGTTAAAAACAAACCAAAGCCAAACTTCATTAACTCAAAAGTAAAGGCCGCAAAGAGCGCGCCACTCATTGCGTCTTTCCAAAGAATCTTTGCATACGGGAGAATTTTATACACCACGGTATAGACAGCAATCGCCAGCAGAATGGGGACCACAGTAGCCACCAAGCTCAAGCCAAAAGTTAAGGCTTCAGTCCACCCCTCAGCAGCACTAAATAACAAACTACTCAAGTAAGTACCAAAGCCCAATAAAATCGGTCCCAAAATCATGGCAGCAGAATAAATGGCCACTTTTTTCAGAAAAGGACGTCTTTCATGAACCCTGAAAATCTGATTGAAGGCGCCCTCGATCACCGCCATGGTCATCACCGTTGTAATCAACAACCCTAATAAGCCCAAGAGTGTGAGCCCTTTGGCTTGGGCTGAAAATTGATCTAGATAAATAAAAGCCTGCTGATTCAGGCCGCCCGGCATGTACGTATCCAAAAGCCAGTCCCGAAAAGCATTTTTAATCCGAATCACGCTTGGTAAATAACCAATCAAAATGGAGGCAACGGTCAACATCGGCACTAAAGACAGGGTCGTAGTAAAAGCAAGACTGGCAGCAATTTGTTTAATATTTTGACCGCGATTGCGCTCCCAGATCTCCCTAAGCAGAGAGAGCCATAATTGGGGATTACGAAAAAGGTACATCGCCGTATCATAAGAGATCAATATGAGCCAACACGATATTTTAGTTTTGTACTATTCCAGCTATGGCGCTACGCGGGATTTAGCACGCCTGATTGCGGAAGGGATTGAGAGTGTTCCAGGGGTAAATGCTCGTTTGAGGACTGTTCCGGAGGTTTCGGCGGTATGTGAAATGAGCGAAGCGGCAGTCCCCAGCACAGGGGCGCCCTATGTCGAGCACTCTGATCTGCAAGAATGTATCGGTCTCGCCCTAGGCTCCCCGACCCGCTTTGGCAATATGGCTGCTCCCATGAAATATTTTTGGGATGGCAGCTCGTCCGAATGGCTGAACGGCGCCCTGATTGGGAAGCCAGCTTCTGTTTTTTCTAGCGCCAGCAGCTTGCATGGTGGCCATGAAAGCACCCTTCTCACAATGATGATTCCACTACTCCATCACGGCATGATGATCTTGGGTCTACCTTATAGCGAATCTGATCTAACGAGTACGAGCACAGGAGGCAGCCCCTATGGCGTAACGCATCTTGCTAGTGTCGGCGGTAAAGAGGTGCCCATCAGCGCAGAAGA
>CAIMXN010000002.1 GCA_903845455.1 uncultured beta proteobacterium
CGAAGGAATCATCATGGATCTCGCTGCTTTTCAAAGCATCCTCACAGTCCAAAACATTACCGTGTTTGTATTGGCCATTTTTGTTGGCTATCACGTTGTTTGGAACGTTACTCCCGCACTCCATACGCCATTGATGGCGGTGACGAATGCGATTTCTGGAATCATTATTGTTGGCGCCCTCCTGCAGACTGAAGTCATTGGTGGCGATGAGATCACGCTCACCAGCATCATCGGTGCAGTTGCTGTTTTTCTAGCCTCAATCAATATTTTTGGTGGCTTCATGGTTACCCGTCGCATGCTTGAGATGTTCAAGAAAAAAGCCCCAAAGGCTGATGCGGCCTCAACCAAATAACACCAGAAAAAGACTAATACAGAGACCAAACTCATGTTAAACATAACCGCTATTTCTTATCTTATTTCCTCAGTATTGTTCATCCTTGCTTTGCGTGGACTATCTTCACCAACTACCTCACGCCAAGGCAATACCTTCGGTATGATTGGTATGTTGCTAGCAGTAATCACTACCTTCTTAATTCCTGATTTCAAGCCAGTCATCTCATTAATTGCTACTGCAATTGTCGGGGGTGCGATTATTGGAACCATTGCTGCTAAGCGTGTGCAAATGACCAAGATGCCAGAGCTTGTAGCACTGATGCACTCCTTTGTTGGTTTGTCAGCGGTATTAATCGCCATTGCTGCAGTATTTAATCCGGCTCATGACCACACCGGCGCCCAGAAGATTGAACTCTTTATTGGTGCATTCATCGGCGCAATTACCTTCACGGCTTCTGTCATTGCTTTCGGGAAGTTGTCAGGTAAGGTTAGCGGTAAGCCAGTGACTTTTTCAGGCCAACATTTACTCAATCTGATTTTGGCTATTGCCATGGTTGCTGGTGGCATCGCTTACTTCATGACAGGTAGTCACGCAGCCTTCTTGGCGATGTGTGCAGTAGCTTTGGTTTTGGGTATCACTTTGATCATCCCCATCGGCGGCGCCGATATGCCGGTAGTTGTTTCCATGCTCAACAGCTACTCTGGTTGGGCGGCTGCTGGCATTGGTTTCACACTAAGTAACCCAGTATTGATTATTGCTGGTGCTTGCGTAGGCTCCTCAGGTGCGATTCTGTCTTACATCATGTGTAAGGCAATGAACCGTTCAATCATAGCGGTATTACTCGGTGGTTTTGGTGCTGAAGCCTCTGCAGGTGGTGCTGATGATAGCGGTCCAAAGAACTACAAAACTGGTTCGCCAGAAGATGCTGCCTTCCTTATGGAAAATGCCGACACTGTCATTATTGTTCCTGGTTATGGTCTTGCGGTTGCGCGTGCTCAGCATGCCCTTAAAGAATTGACTGAGAAGTTAACTCATCATGGCGTTACCGTGAAGTACGCTATCCATCCGGTAGCAGGTCGTATGCCTGGTCACATGAACGTTCTGTTGGCTGAAGCTGAAGTGCCTTACGATCAAGTATTTGAAATGGAAGATATCAATGGTGAATTCGGCCAAGCTGACGTAGTACTTGTTCTTGGGGCAAATGACGTTGTAAATCCTGCAGCTCGTACTCCTGGTAGCCCAATCTTTGGCATGCCAATTCTAGAGGCCTTCAAAGCTAAAACCATCATTGTTAACAAACGTTCAATGGCGGCTGGTTACGCTGGTTTAGATAACGAACTCTTCTACATGGATAAAACCATGATGGTCTTCGGTGATGCGAAGAAGGTCGTGGAAGATATGGTCAAATCGGTATCTTAAAAAATCAAGTGCTATCCGCTTCTTTCACTAACCGCCTTCGGGCGGTTTTTTATTGCCCACCAATATTTGCAATGCTTAAGAAGTACAAAAGGCTAGCAGTGCTAGCCTTTTGTTCACTACTTTCAATCGTTAATCGATTTACAACCGACTTATGCTGCCAGGGTTTTGATGTACTTTGAACGCATAGGGCGCAATACAAAGAAAGCTAGTAATGCAGCTGCTGCATCCAAGGTAATCATGATAGCAAACACTGGCATCCAGCTATCTGTCACACCATGTATATAGGCTGCGATTGGGCCGCCAATGATAGAGCCTACACCTTGAGCCATGTACAAGAAGCCATAGTTAGTTGTTGCATGCTTTTGACCAAAAGTATCTGTCAAGGTTGAAGGGAATAAAGAGAAGATCTCACCCCAACCAAAGAACACAATGCCTGACAAGATCACAAACATGACAGGATCTGAACGGGTCATGACCCAGGCAAACATCGCAATTGCCTCAAGACCAAACGCAATCGTCATCGTATATTCACGGCCAATTTTGTCTGATACCCAACCAAATAATGGCCGAGTTAAGCCATTCGTAACGCGATCAATGGTTAATGCCAACGGTAGCGCAGCCATACCGAACACCATGGCCCCTGTGATACCAAAGTCTTTAGCAAACGCACCCATCTGTGAGATCACCATCAAACCAGATGTGGACATCATGGACATCATCAAGAACATCAACCAGAAAACCGGTGTCTTGAGCATTGTTTTTGGAGCGACTCCAGATGCCGCTGCTTCTACCTGACTGGCTGTCTGAACACGATCAGCATGTGGCACACGAATACCTTGCGCAGCCAATAGGCCAACCGCACCAATGATGTAACCGAAGATGGTCAAAGTACCTTGTAAACCAGTATTTGCCAAGCTTGTAGCAATGGGGAAGGTGGTTAGTAAAGCACCAATACCGTATCCAGCAGCAACCATACCTACAGCAAAACCACGGTTGTTTGGGAACCAACGTACCATCAAACCAACTACGCCAATATAGACAATACCAGTACCCAAACCACCCAATACACCATAAGTGATGTAGAGATTAGAAACGGTAGTCAGGTTTGCAGAGAGTACCCAGCTTAATCCTGTGAGCGCTGTACCAATCGAGAGCAAGAGACGTGGGCCAAATTTATCAACTAAGTAACCTTGGAATGGTGAGAAAAAAGTTTGCAACACAATTAAAATTGAAAATGTCACCTGTAACTCTGTAAGCGTGACACCAAGCTGACCCATGATGGGTTTAGTGAATAAAGCCCATACATATTGCGGGCTAGAAATTGACATCATGCAAATAACGCCGAGGGCTAATTGCACCCACTTTGACTTCAATGGGTTACTACTCGCTGGCGCCCCACTCATTGTTGCTGAACTCATGTAAGTCTCCTTATTTTTTAACCCCAAATACCAAAAAGATTTGATTATTTATTGTGGTCTTATATGCGCTCGTAACTACCAATAACATCACTACATTGGTGCAACATGCTCACACATAATGCACCACTTTGGAATAAAAAAACGCCTGGTCTTTTGAACCAGGCGTCTTGATTTCTGCAGCTAGATAGCTGAGGAAATATCCGGCTATTACATCATGCCGCCCATTCCACCCATGCCGCCCATGCCACCCATATCAGGCATACCACCAGCACCTGACTCATCCTTTGGTGCTTCGCAGATAGCGCAATCAGTAGTCAACAACAAGGCTGCAACAGAAGCTGCATTGACTAATGCAGTTTTTGTTACCTTGGTTGGATCAATCACACCTTGAGCTACGAGGTCGCCATATTCACCAGTTGCTGCGTTATAACCGTTATTGCCCTTGCTAGCCAATACCGCATTTACTACAACACTTGCTTCGTCACCAGCGTTAGAAACGATGATGCGGAGTGGCTCTTCCATAGCGCGCAATACGATGCTAATACCAGCGTCTTGATCAGCGTTATCGCCTTTCAAGCCCTTGATACCTTGCATCGCACGTAACAAAGCTACGCCGCCGCCAGGAACAATACCCTCTTCCACTGCAGCACGAGTTGCGTGCAATGCATCATCAACGCGGGCTTTCTTTTCTTTCATTTCAACTTCAGTAGCAGCACCAACACGAATTACTGCAACACCGCCTGCCAATTTGGCAACACGCTCTTGTAATTTTTCTTTGTCGTAGTCACTAGTCGCTTCTTCGATCTGAACGCGAACGTTCTTCACGCGCGCTTCGATCGCTTTAGCATCGCCAGCACCATCAATAATGATGGTATTTTCTTTGCCTACTTCGATACGCTTCGCTTGACCTAAGTGCTCAAGAGTTGTTTTCTCGAGTGTGAGGCCAATTTCTTCAGCGATCACTGTACCGCCAGTCAAAATAGCAATGTCTTCCAACATAGCTTTACGACGATCGCCAAAGCCTGGAGCCTTAACAGCACAAGTCTTGATGATGCCGCGGATATTGTTCACAACCAAAGTTGCCAAGGCTTCGCCTTCAACATCTTCCGCAATAATCAACAAAGGACGGCCAGATTTAGCTACTTGCTCGAGTACTGGGAGCAAATCACGAATGTTGCTGACCTTCTTGTCAAACAAGAGAACATATGGGCTTTCCAAGATGGCAACTTGTTTTTCTGGTTGATTAATGAAGTATGGGGAAAGGTAACCGCGATCAAACTGCATACCTTCAACAACTTCAAGTTCATCTTCCAATGACTTACCATCTTCAACAGTAATCACACCTTCTTTGCCAACCTTTTCCATTGCTTCGGCAATCCGCTGACCAATGCTGTAATCACTATTGGCAGATATAGAACCCACTTGAGCGATTTCTTTAGTAGTTGTGCAAGGCTTGCTAATTTTCTTAAGCTCTTCGAGCGCAGCTGTAACCGCTTTGTCGATGCCACGCTTCAAGTCCATTGGGTTATGGCCTGAAACTACATACTTCATACCTTCACGCACAATAGATTGAGCCAAAACAGTTGCGGTAGTTGTACCATCACCAGCGATGTCAGCAGTTTTGGAAGCAACTTCCTTCACCATCTGAGCACCCATGTTTTGAAGCCTATCTTTGAGTTCGATTTCTTTTGCTACGCTTACACCATCTTTAGTAATGGTTGGGCCACCGAATGAGCGCTCGATTACAACGTTTCGACCTTTAGGTCCTAAAGTAACTTTTACAGCGTTTGCAAGAATATTGACACCCTCAACCATCTTGGTGCGGGCGTTATCTCCAAATACGACGTCTTTTGCTGCCATGATTGAATTCCTTTCTTAAATACTGAATTACTTCTGTACAACAGCCATGAGGTCGTCTTCACGCATTACGAGTAACTCGTCAGCGCCAATCTTGACTGTTTGACCTGCATATTTACCAAACAACACGCGATCGCCAACTTTGACGTCAGGCGCATTTAACTTACCGCTGTCATCGCGTTTGCCTGGACCGACTGCTAAAACTTCACCTTGATCAGGTTTTTCAGCGGCAGCATCAGGAATGATGATTCCAGAGGCAGTTTTTGATTCTTGATCTAAACGTTTAATGATTACGCGATCATGTAAAGGACGCAGATTCATTCCTTCTCCTATGTTAGTAAGTGTTAACTAGTTAAAATACATATATAAATCAGTGCTTTATAATCTCTTCACACGGAAACCAAGCGAAACTGCTAACTAGCAACCCGTTTTAGCACTCGTGTGTAGGGAGTGCTGATTATATAGGTCTGATTACAAGGATTTCAAGGGTCCCATCCCATAAAATCTTTAGGGATTTAGCCTTTTCTATACTAGAGGCAAGCGGGTAGGACGTTTCCTACAGATAAATAAGCTTTAAGCCCTTACCGCTCCAATCTGTCCTGCCTAGACTGGATAGTCACAGATTGGAGAATGCTGATGAGCCCGAAATCCCGGCTGTACACGCTTGTTAAGGCATGGAAGAACAAACCCTTCCAAGAAGTAAGAGACGCCTGCGGCGAACAATGGCTTGGCTTGAGTAGCCAAGCCCTCGAAGAACATCAATCCTGGTCCCAGCGACAAGCGATTAGTCATGAACCCATTTTTAACTCTGAGGGGACAAAACTGACCGGCTCTTTATTTAGACCCTTGCTGACAGCAACGGATACTCAACTCCTACGTCTATTCATGGAGGGACTCGATACCACCTCCTATTGGTATCGCAGTGGTCGTTTTATTCCTGGAATCTTGCCAGTGCCGACTCATGCAATAGCGTCAAGTGCTTATATCGATGCACTGAGTGACTTGATTCTGAATTCACGACTACCTGTTGGATTAGTGTGTTTAGGAATTCAATCTAGAGTGGACTCAGATATATCTTCTGCTTGCAAAGAAGGTTTGCTGCGTATGAGACGGCTCGGAGTTTTGTTACATCTTCTGCAATTCACAGGAACAGCAGAGGAATTATTGTTCTTAGAAGAAATGCAATTAGATGGTATCCATCTTGAGATGGGGCAATTTCGTACCTACGACCTACCCATAGAAATAGTTGCACAAGCTAAACATCTGCAGACCCAAGTCTATGCCAGCAACATCACTTTAGTTAAAGATTTAGAAAATGCCACCGCTCTAGGAGCTGAGCATTGCTATGGTGGACTCATGATGGGGCCCGTTAGCAGACACCAAACTTTACACATTAACGATAGTCGAATCGCTAAAGCCATTTTTTCGCTGCACCCTAAACAACACCTAAACCAAAACGGAGACAAGTAATGAGAAAACGCGTGATGTTGGTAGATGACCACCCAGCCATGTTAATGGCACTTAAAAGCATGTTGCAGGATCAATTGCTTTTTGAGATTGCAGGACAAGCTCAAAATGGAGAAGAGTGTCTCAGATCCATTAAGGAGGTAAATCCCAATATGGTCATTTTAGATTTAGATATGCCTAAGACGGATGGCTTTGATGTCATTCGCAGAATTGGTCTGATGTACCCAGACATTCGGACTCTGGTGCTATCGAGTTTGGATGAAGCTGTCTATGGTGGCAGAGTTCGCTCACTCGGTGCGCATGGCTTTGTGAATAAAACTGCCGGGGCTGACGTTATTTTGGCTGCCTGCGTTGCCATCTCTCAGGGCTACACCTTCTTTACCTATGGCAAAAAGGGTAACAGCTCGCTGAGCGATAACGACAAACTGGCTTTGATTTCTGATCGTGAACTGCAGGTGATGAAATATCTTGGTAAGGGCAATACCAATCAACAGATTTCAGACCTGCTACACATTAGTAATAAAACGGTTGCCACCTATAAAACCCGCGTGTTTGACAAATTAGGCATCAACAATATTGCAGACTTAATTTTATTTTGCCGTATGAATCATATTATCGAAAGCTAATTTAGCAATGCATCGATTCATCCTCAAGGCAGTATTGCTCTTTTGTTTTTTAGGGCCAGGAATAGGGCACTCAAGTCCTTTTAGCCCCAAGGAACAATGGTGGATCGATGCACATCCTGTAGTGCACTTCAGTATTCATGAAAAATATGCACCCTATCTGAATAGTGCTAAAGATGGCAGCAATGGAGTCTTTCAATCTCTCTTAACAAAGCTTGGTGAATTTACCCAACAAGAATACTTACCCAAATGGAGAAAAACAGATCAAGAAGGCTTGGATCAACTGGCGAATGGTGAAGTCGATTTTATTATTGATCCTCCTGCGATTGATGATCAAGCGTTGAAATTTGGCTCTCTTTCAGAAGCGATCTTCTGGGGTCATGACGTAGTTGTAGCTAAAGTCAAAAACCAAATTCCTGTTCATTCAGAAAACATTGCCTACTTTGATAGAGGGTATGAAAACGCTCCAAGCAGCACCAAATCACACGCCAGTATTTCTAATAATGCAGAAAAATTAGTCATCGACCTCCTTAAGAATGATATTGAGGCCCTAATTATGCCGATGCGCCTAGCGCAACAGTTCATTAAGCAATCAGGCAATCACAATCTTCAAATAGATGGGTTATATGGTCGAGAACCCTTTGCTTATCAATGGCTAATTTCTCATGAGGATGCGCCTTTACATTCAGTATTAGATAGGTTCATGACTGATCTAAACCCATTTGAGTCACGTCAACTTTTTACCTTAAACACCACCCCAAACTCGATCAATTCAAGTCACTGGAAAACCGTGCTGCCGTGGAGCCTGAGTGTTGCTCTTTTAATTGGTGGTGGACTATTCATCTGGCAGTTACAAAGAAAACGTTATGAGCAAGCACAACAAACTGCAGACCTGATGAGTTCAAAGGAAATTGCTGAGAAAGCTAACGCAGCCAAATCTGCTTTTCTTGCAACCATGAGCCATGAAATTCGCACTCCTATGAACGCCATTCTTGGAGTACAAGAGTTGCTACTCAATAGTCACAAACTTCCACCCAGTGAAAAACCCCTCCTCAAGAGCGCCCATGCCTCTGCTGAGTCACTCTTAAGTATGCTAAATCAAGTCTTAGATCTCTCTAAGATTGAGGCTGGAAAGCTCACCCTTAATCTAGAGCCCTACTGCCTGAGGGATTTAACGGCAGATATTTATTCAACCTTTCTCACAGTTGCAAGCAAACAAAATCTTCTACTCCATTCTTCGATTGATCCTCGGGTTGCTACGGTATTAATGATTGATCCCTTAAGACTCAGGCAAATTCTACAAAATCTCTTAAGTAATGCGATTAAGTTCACAGATCATGGAGAGATCTATTTTTCAGTGAGCGTTTTAGCTGATGACCATGCTGGACAACTCATTGAGTTCAGAGTGATAGACACCGGTATAGGGATGGGTAAAGCTGAGATTACAAGGGCACTCGAAGCATTTGAGCAAGTGCCGAAACGGATGGA
>CAIMXN010000003.1 GCA_903845455.1 uncultured beta proteobacterium
CAGATCGGGGTGCGGGCACGGTTCTCAATTTAGATGATCAATTACGGGTTGGCCAACCTATTGCTGTTGGTAAGGCGCTTACCTTTACCTCGAGTGATGAGATTGATGGTGTCGTTGAGCGTGACATGCATTTAAAAGGTCGCGCACAAATGCGTCGTAATGGCGCAGTGATTAAAGCCGATGAAATTCAATATGATCCCGATATAGATGTAGCTAATTTGATTGGTAACGCAGAGTTAATCAAAGGCAACACTTCTTTTAGAGGCCCTAAGGCTCGTTTTAAAGTAGATGCCCGCGAAGGCGATATGGAGTCTCCTACTTATGAGCTCCGTGATAACCGTGCAAATGGTATCGCCAAAAAATTGACGATTGAAACTTCAGACATTTTTGTTTTTGATCAAGCAACTTATACCACTTGTACCCCACAAAATTTAGATTGGTATTTCACAGCCAGCAAAATTGAGATTGATAATGAACAAAAAGAAATGGTCGGCACCAATGGTGTGATGCGTTTCTTTGATGTCCCTATTGCTTATGTGCCGTATTTCAGTGTGCCAACATCCAATCAGCGACGCTCCGGAATGCTTGCCCCAGTGACTGGCTATAACTCTAATAATGGCTGGGATACTACCCTGCCTTATTACGTCAATGTTGCCCCTAACCGAGACTTGTTATTGTTGCCGCGTTACATGAATCAGCGCGGTACCCAGTTGGGTGCCCAATATCGCTTCTTGGATAGACAGAATTCAGGAACCTTGTCTGGAGATTTTTTACCTTACGATAAAAAGACGGGCACCGATCGCTGGAAATACGACTGGCAACAGCGACAAAATTTTAGCGGCGACTTAGCACCTGGCGGCTTACCGTCGCCTGGCGGTTGGACTGGGTATGCCAATATTGCACGCGTCTCCGACAATCTATATCCCACCAATTTTTCGCAGAGTATCGCGGGCGCCATGACTAGTCAATTTCGTCAAGAAGTGGGAACGAATAAGCAGTTGACCAATAGCCTAAGTAATTGGAATGTATCGGCCCGTGCAATGACTTTTCAGACCTTACAGCCAGATCCTACTGTGACGGTGCAATCACCCTATAACATCTTGCCAAATGTAACGGCATCCTATAACAATCGTTTAACGCCAGCAGTTACTGATACCACTGGTAAATATATAGCATTACCTTCTGGACCTACGACCACATTTTCAAGTGACTTCACGCGCTTTTCATACAACATTGGGGGTAATTTAGCGGCTACTGCACCAGGTGTTTACAGCCAAGCTGATCGAACTGTGATTAAGGGTGCGATGGCATTGCCTCAAGTGACCCCTGGATATTATTTAACGCCCAAGGTCAGTTTTCAGGCTAATAACTACAATGCTACGGCGTATACCCTTGGGGTACCTCCTGCCCAGGGCTTTGCTATTCCAACATTTAGCTTGGATTCTGGTTTGGCATTTGAGCGAGATGCCGCTGAATTAAAAGGCTTCTTTGGGCGCGATATGTTGCTGACCATGGAGCCTCGTGCTTTTTATGTTTACACCCCGTATCAAAACCAAACAAATACACCTTTGTTTGATACGGCTGATGGTGGCTTTGGTGTAACGCAAATCTTTAGTGAAAATAATTTTGTGGGTAATGACCGGATTGCAGATAACAACAAACTGACTGGCGGTATTACAAGCCGGATGTTGGAAGCAAGTACTGGAGCTGAGCGGGCATCTGTTACGCTTGCTCAAAGACAGGATTTGACGGGTCAGCGCGTTGGATTAAATGGGACGATTGCTAATCCAACTACCTATTCAGATACCTTGGGTTCAGGGTCTATTCGTTTCCTTGGAAACTTTAGCGCTGACGTATTTGGTCAGTACAACACCCAGCTCAATCGTTTTGTACAAAGCACGGTTGGTGGAAGTTGGCGCCCTACTCCTGGAAGAAGCTTGAACTTTGGGTACCGCAATCTTTGGTCGCCACCAGTGCAAGCATCTCCAATGAATAATTACACTGCAACACCAGCTGCAACGACGACTGATCAATACAATATTTCTGGCCAATGGCCAGTGACTCGTGAAGTATCGTTGTTAGGCCGTTATGGTTATGATGCTTTGACGACTAAAACTCTTAATACATTAGTAGCGTTAGAGTGGATGCGGGACTGTTGGACTTTTCGTGCTGCCTATTCTCAGATGCTCAATACCTCACAAATTACCACTACCCAAATCCTTTTCCAAATAGAATTTAGGGGCTTTGGTACTGCTGGTAGTAATCCAGTTGATATCATGAAGCTGAATGTTCCTGGATATATGCCTACTTCTAAGCCTATACCCCCTTCAACCTATGAGAATTATCAATGACACCTTGTCTGAGTAGCTGTAAACGGGTTTTTATTCAAGCTTTACTTGCAAGCACCGCTCTGGCTGCTGGTTATGCCCTTGCTCAGGATGTTCAACGACTAAGCCCTGACAGCAAAATTCGCAATATTGATGGGGTAGCAGCAGTTGTGAATACCGGTTACGTTACTCGTAAAGAAATTGACGATCGTATCGCCGCATTACAGAAGCAGGGTGGAAAATTGCCAGATGCTGCGGTTCTACGTAAAACAGTGATGGAACGTCTCATCATTGAAAAAATTCAATTACAAGAAGCAGATCAAGAGGGGGTTGTTGTTAGCAATAAAGAATTAGAAAATATTATTGGTGATATTGCCGCTAAAAATAAACTCTCACTTACTGAATTTAAGCAAAAGGTGACTGCTTCGGGAACTACGTTTGAGCGATATCAGCAAATGTTGCGTGAAGATATCGTCATTAGCCGCTTCCGCGAGCGTGAGGTTGAAGGTAAGATCAAGATCTCTGATGCAGAGATCGACAACTTTATTGCCGATCGTACGCGCGCCATGATTGGCGGTGGAGCACCTCGTTCAACTCCAGCAGCGCCAGGCTCACCAGAAGAAATTGATGTGGCCCAAATTTTTATTCTGGTTGATGCTGGTGCTGGCGCTGGTACTCAAGCAGAAGCAAAGAAAAAAGCAGAAGCATTATTACGTGATGCTCGTGGTGATGTAGATTTTATGCAACTTGGCGCTATGGCCGCAAAAGAGAATCCTAAGATTAAGTTTCAAGAATTGGGTTATCGTACGCCCGATCGCTTACCTCAATTGTTTTACGAAGCCATTAGAAATACTGGTGGTGGTGAAGTAGCCAATGCTGTAGTAAAGAGTCCTGCTGGCTATCATGTACTCAAAGTGTTAGATCGCCGCACTTTGGTCGCTGGTGCTCCGCAGCAGGCTACGCCCCAAGAAGTTGCTCCAAGTGCGCCCCAAAATATTATGATTACCCAGACGATGTCTCGCCATATTTTGCTGCGAAGCCGTGCTGACTTAAGCGACCAAGATGCGGAGCGACGTTTAGCGGGCTATCGTGATCAGGTTCGTGCTAAAACGGCTGACTTTGGTGAGCTGGCGAAGAAATATTCTGAAGATGGTTCTGCAGCTAATGGTGGTAATTTAGGCTGGATGGGCCCAGGAGAATTAGTTCCTGAATTTGAACAAGCTATGAATCGTTTGCAAATCGGTGACGTCAGTAATCCTGTTAAAACTGAATTCGGCTGGCATTTGATTCAAGTGTTAGAGCGGCGCGAGACTCAGTTAACGGTTGATAAGCAAAAAGAGTTCGCACGCGCCGCGATTCGGGAAAGAAAGTTCGAGCAAGCGTATCAGGATTGGATTCGCCAGCTGCGCGACACCGCAACCGTGAAGATTATTGACGTTGACGATGCTGCAAGCACCCCCCGTTAATCTAGTTATTAGCTCAGGAGAGCCGGCTGGTGTTGGCCCTGAGATTAGTCTTGCAGCTACCCTAGCTTTCTTAAAAGAGCAGCCAACTGCATACATTACTGTGCTTGCTGATACCTCGGTACTGCAGATTCCTAAAGAGGTTCAGTCTGATGTATTGGCCCGTTTAAAGCTCGAGCCAGTAGCACTCGCAAAGCCTGTTACCACTGGAAAACTCAATCCTGCCAATGCCCAATATGTTCTTAAGCTATTAGATACTGCAGTAGAGGGGTGTTTGGCTGGGCGCTTTGATGCCATGATCACTGCGCCATTGCAAAAGAGTGTCATGAATGTTGCGGGTACACCCTTCACTGGGCATACCGAGTACTTGGCGCAAGCTTGCAAAATCAATCATGTAGTCATGATGTTATGTGCAGCCTTGCCCTTGGGATTCTTAGGACTTAAGCGCATGCGGGTTTTACGCGTTGCTTTAGCGACGACCCATCTTCCTTTGAGGGATGTGCCTGCTGCTCTCACTCGCGATCATGTTCTGGAAACTATTCAGATCGTGCATCGGGATCTTGAGCAGAGGTTTGGTATTCCTAGCCCAGTGATTAGAGTAGCAGGACTAAATCCTCATGCTGGTGAGTCTGGCTATTTAGGTCGCGAAGAGATTGAGGCGATTTCTCCCGCAATTGAGCTGGCAAAACAACAAAGTATTCAGGTAACAGGACCTTATCCTGGTGACACCATGATGGATGCCAGCAGCTTGGATCATGTAGATGCTTATATTGCAATGTTCCACGATCAAGGCTTAGCCCCATTTAAATTTGCTACCTTTGGTGGTGGTGTTAATGTCACTTTGGGGTTGCCCATTATTCGGACCTCAGTAGATCATGGTACAGCCCTGGATATTGCTGGTAAAGGCATTGCAGATCCAAGTAGTATGCTGGAAGCATTGCGCTTAGCCCATCAATTAGCGGTGAATCAAAAAGTAAGCAACTCTTGATACATCACGCGCGCAAACGCTTTGGGCAAAACTTTTTGCAAGATGCTGGCATCATTTATTCTATCGTTGCATTAATTAATCCGAGTGCTGAAATGCAAGTGATCGAGATTGGTCCCGGATTAGGCGCTTTGACAAAACCCTTATTAAAAAATCTTGACCATTTAGATCTTTTAGAGATTGATCGTGATTTAGTGGCTTACTGGAATCAGCAGAACCTTCAGGGTTTATCGGTGATGGAAGGTGATGCCTTGAAGTTTGATTTTTTAGCCTGGGCTCAGAGCCGCTCTAAGAATGGTAGCCTTTGCAAAGTGGTGGGCAATTTGCCTTACAACATCTCTTCACCACTCTTATTTCATTTGGTGTCGGCTGCAGCAGCAATAGATGAGCAAGTGTTTATGCTTCAGGCTGAAGTAGTCGAGCGTATGGTTGCTCCAGCAGGGAGCTCAGACTTTAGTCGCCTCTCTGTGATGCTACAAGCGCGCTATCACATGGAGCAAGTACTGAAAGTTCCACCCGAAGCATTTGATCCGCAGCCTAAAGTAAATTCGGCAGTAGTGAGGATGATTCCTCGAGCAGATTTCAATTTAAATGGTACTCAGTGGGCTTCATTAGAAAGAGTCGTAGCAGCAGCTTTTTCGCAAAGAAGAAAAATGCTACGCACCAACTTACAAAATTTTTCCGATAGACTATCTTTAACAGAGGTCGAATTAAAAGCCCGTGCTCAAGATATTACTGTTGCTCGTTATATTGAGTGGGCTAAGGCGTTAGTTAAGTAAATCCATCGCCTTAAGCAATACCCTAAGTCTGATAGGCTTCTGGATCAATGACACGCATCTCGGCTTCAATCCACTTTTCAACTTCTTGATGCAGTTGGCCACCCGTTTTACCAGCCGAGGCAATTGCGGGGCCAATAGAAAAAATAACCGTTCCAGGCTGCTTCAAAAAACTATTCTTAGGCCAGCAACGACCTGCATTATGGGCAATGGGAATCACTATGGCATCAGTAGCGCTAGCCAGCCTAGCGCCACCTTTGCTATAAGGCTTAAATGATCCCGTAGGCATTCTGGTGCCTTCCGGGAACAACATAATCCATTTTCCTTCAGCTAGGCGTTTGCGGCCCTGACTTGCCACAGAGAGGGCGGCAGTTTCTTTACTGGCACGATTAATATGAATCATTTTCAGTAGAGCCAATGCCCAGCCAAAAAAAGGGATCCACAAAAGTTCGCGCTTAAAGACAAAGCACAGTTGCTTTGGAAGGAGTGCAATGTAAGCAATCGTCTCGTAAGCTGATTGGTGCTTACTAAGAATAACAA
Organism: uncultured beta proteobacterium; assembly: GCA_903845455.1. Classification (GTDB taxonomy): domain Bacteria; phylum Pseudomonadota; class Gammaproteobacteria; order Burkholderiales; family Burkholderiaceae; genus Polynucleobacter. The sequence goes on from CAIMXN010000003.1 coordinate 6,092, forward strand.
CCGGTTGATCAAGTACAGCTTGCATATTTTCCATCCCACGGATTTCATAACGAATTCCGCAAAGAGGTTGCAAGATCCAGATAACCACTTTATTCCATAGACCAATAAAGCGATAGCGATTTTCAGGATTGAGAAATGGAAACGCTAGGAGGCAAAGGATGGACCAAATTGGAGTAAAGATCAGCAAGAACAGCGTGAAGAGAGCTGAGCGTAAAAAGATCATTTTTAAACTTTCTCTTTTAAAAGACTATTAGCAAATGCAAGTAAATCATCATGAATTTCAGTACCATCAGGCAGTTCGCCTTTAGCTAGCGTTTTCTTACCCTTACCAGTGAGCACTAAATGGGGTGAGGCACCTAGGGCTATACCAGCCTGTAAATCCCTTAAAGAATCACCCACAACGGGGACGCCTTGCAGGGGGTTCTTACTGTGATTTTTCTTGTAGCGCAGGGCAATCTCTTTCATGAGGCCAGGTAAGGGTTTACGACATTCGCAGCCATTGGCATCTACATGGGGGCAAAAGAAAATACTATCAATATGGCCACCTAATGGCTTTAGTAGTTTATCCATCTTGCTATGCATGGCATGCAGATCGTTGATATTAAAATAACCCCTAGCTAGCCCTGATTGATTAGTTGCAATAGCAATTTGATAGCCTGCTTGATTGAGAAGGGCTATAGCTTCGAGGCTACCGGGTAGTGGAACCCACTCTTCGCTCGACTTCACATAGTCATCTCTATCCTCGTTGATCACACCATCGCGATCCAGAATGACTAATTTAGAAGAGCTGCTGCTCATGCTAATTTGCCGAGATCGGCAATCAGATTCATTTTCTGGTGAAGTTGTTGCAGAAGGGCTAGGCGATTGTCGCGTAGCTCAGGATTTGAATCCATCACCATGACATCAGCAAAGAATTGATCAATAGGTTGACTCAAAGCTACAAGGGCTTTTAAGAGCTCAACAAACTGACGCTGTTCATATGCGGCATTGAGTTTTGGGGTAATACTTTCCAAGGCTTGGAATAGTGCCACTTCAGCTGGAACTTGCAAAAGCTGAGTGGAGCATGAAGCTGGAATGGCAGTAGTCGTCTTTTTGAGAATATTACTAATGCGCTTATTAGCAGCTGCAAGCTGAGTTGCTTGCTCCAGTCCGTTGAATTCCCGTAAAGCGGTCAAACGCCCAATCAAGTCATTTAGCTGTGCTGGAGATTGGCTCAGTACAGCATCGATTTCGGCACTGGTAAACGGCTTGCCAGCTACCGATTGATCACGCAGATAGCCGCGCAGACGATCGATGATAAAGGCATAAATATCTTCGGACTTTGCTTTTTCTTGAACATCCTTCTGAGTAAATTGGGTACGAGCTAATTCAATCAGGTCGGGAAGACTCAAGGGGAGATTTTTTTCCAAGAGCAGACGGCAGATGCCTAAGGCATGACGACGCAGTGCATAAGGATCTTTATCACCAGTTGGGGCAAGTCCAACCCCCCAAATACCCACCAATGTTTCTAATTTGTCAGCAATCGCTAGGATCGTACCGGTTTGGGTTTGTGGCAAAGCATCGCCAGCAAAGCGGGGCATGTAATGCTCGCTGCAGGCTGAGGCAACCTCAGGGTTCTCGCCGTCATGGATAGCGTAGTAACGCCCCATGATTCCTTGCAATTCTGGAAACTCGCCAACCATATCAGTGAGCAAGTCAGTCTTCGCAATTTCAGCGGCACGGCCAGCAAACTCCATGTTGGCTTCGATACCTTTCTTTTTTAATTCTTTCGCAATACCAGTAGCGATGGCAGCAACGCGCTGTGTACGCTCAAGTTGATTGCCTAGTTGGTTGTGATAAACCACTCTAGCAAGATCAGCAACACGTGAGGCTAAAGGACGTTTTTGATCTTGTTGGAAGAAGAAGCGTGCATCTGAGAGACGTGGCCGCACAACGCGCTCATTACCTGAAATGATGGCCTCAGGTTTCTGAGTTTCAATGTTAGAAACAATCAGGAAGCGGTTGCGCAACTTACCTTGTGCATCAGTTAGTGCAAAATATTTTTGATTGGTTTGCATTGTCAGAATTAAGCACTCTTGGGGAACTTCTAAAAATTCTTGGTCAAAATGACATGCGTAAATCGCAGGCCACTCAACTAGAGCCGTCACTTCATCTAGCAGACTATCTGGCATCAAGACCAAATCATTGCTGGCTGCCTTTAATAGGGCAGCTTCAATATATTCACGGCGCTTGTTAAAGCTGGGCATAACTTTGGCTTGGCTCTGTAGCGTTGCTTCATACTGATCTGCTGCTGAAATGGAAATAGCACCAGGCGCTAAAAAACGGTGACCGTCAGTTTGATTGCCAGCAGTGATGCCAAGCGCACTAATAGCCAAAGGCATCTTGCCATGTAATGCAATGATTTTGTGAGCAGGACGTGCAAATTCAACATCGGCTAATTGCCCATTCTTTTGCATCACCTGGTAATGCATCATTTTTGCAATGGGCAACTTGCTTAAGGTGTTCTCCAGCGCTACTTGAGCCGTCTGTTCAAGCGCTGCCCCTTTAGCAATCAGATTTAAATATAAAGCTTCATTTTTACCTTCACCCGCTTTTTCTAAGGTCGAAAGATCTAGGTTGGTATAGCCAAGAGTAGCCAATTTCTTCAATAGAGGCGCGGTTGCTTTGCCATTGGCATCAAACCCAATGCTGGTAGGCAATAATTTTTCACGTACTGGATAGTTAGGGGCCTGACTCAATACCTGCGTTACATGAACTGCTAGGCGACGTGGTGTTGCATAGCCAATCGCTTGAGAGCTCTCGCTCAATAAGCCTGCGGTTTTTAAGGTGTTAAAGATGCCATCACTAAATGCATCACCGAGGCGACGCAGCGACTTGGGTGGAAGCTCTTCTGTCAATAACTCAATCAATAAGTCAGCTGATTGAGGAGGCATATTTGGTGTGCTCATAAATAGATTGAGGTACTTTTATGCTTTAGCTTGCCGTTGGCACATGGGGAAACCTAGCTTTTCTCGAGACTCAAAGTAAGCTTGTGCAACGGCACGCGAAAGATTGCGGATGCGGCCGATATAAGCAGCGCGCTCTGTGACTGAGATAGCACCGCGAGCATCGAGTAAGTTGAAGGTGTGAGCGGCCTTGAGCACCATTTCATAGGCGGGCAGGGCAAGCGGAACTTCCATCAAGCGTTTTGCTTCACTTTCATAGTTTGCAAAGTTGGCAAACAGTAAGTCAGTGTTTGAATATTCAAAGTTGTAGCAAGATTGTTCCACTTCGTTCTGGTGATACACATCACCATAAGAAATGCCCTCAGCCCAAACGAGGTCATATACATTGGAGCAGTTCTGGATATACATCGCTAAGCGTTCAATACCGTAAGTAATTTCTCCCAGAACAGGTTTGCAGTCTAGGCCGCCCACTTGTTGGAAATAAGTGAATTGGGTGACTTCCATACCGTTGAGCCACACTTCCCAGCCCAGACCCCATGCTCCTAAGGTGGGGTTTTCCCAATCATCCTCTACAAAACGGACGTCATTTTCTTGAAGGTTTAGACCAAGGGCTGCAAGCGAGCCTAGGTAGAGTTCGAGAATATTCTCGGGAGCAGGCTTTAAGACAACTTGATATTGATAGTAATGCTGGAGGCGATTGGGGTTCTCACCATAACGACCATCTTTAGGTCTGCGTGAGGGTTGAACATAAGCTGCTTTCCATGGCTCTGGGCCGATGGCGCGCAAGAAAGTCGCCGTATGCGATGTACCAGCTCCGACTTCAAGGTCGATAGGCTGCAATAGGACGCAACCTTGTTGGTCCCAATAATCTTGGAGTTTGAGAATGATTTGCTGAAAAGTAAGCATGATTAACCTAGCTAAGCCGTTGATTTTACATGGCTAAGCCGCTTAACTACTAAAACCGTTTTTGTCGGATGAAGCCTAGGATCAGTAGTAGGCAGGAAATACTCAAAATGGGAGTGTTTCCCCAAATAACGTAAGGTGTTTTTCCTGAATAGGCCTGTATTTTGGTGCTTAATACACCTTGAGTGAATTCGGGCAGTTGTGCAAGCACTTTCCCATTAGAGCCCAATACAGCAGTAATGCCAGTATTGGTAGCGCGTAAGGCTGGCAGGCCAGTTTCGAGAGAGCGTAATTGTGACAGGCGCAACTGTTGGCTAGGTGCCTGGGATGCGCCAAACCAGGCTAAATTGGTCATATTGACTAGTAAATTAGCTGGTTCAGCGCTATTGCGTAAGCGAGAGGCAAGTTCGCCACCAAAGACATCTTCATAGCAAATAGTGGTCGCTGCATAAATGGGATCTTGTCCAAATTTTTTGATTGCGAACAATGGCTGATCCTGCGCGCCACGAGCAAAATTATTTAAGGGCACGCCAAAGGTTTTTACGAACCAATGAAAGCCTAGAGGAACAAATTCTCCAAAGGGCACCAGATGCGATTTGTCGTATTGGTATAAATGAGAGTTAGGTGACAGACCAAGGGCTCGGTTGGAATATTGCAATCCTTTGCTGCCTGAAATTTCACCAATGACACCAAGCAAAAGATTGCTAGAACTTACATTTGAAAAGTGTTGTAGTGAGTCTAAGAGTCCACTTGGGAGTCTTCCTTGAGGCCAAGGGAATGCAGTCTCTGGAATCACAATCAGATCAGCAGGCGTTGATTGAATGGTTGCTGCGTAAAAAATAATCTGCTCACTAACTGCTTGCGGATTAAATTTAAGACTCTGCTCATAGTTACCCTGAATGAGGCGAATGCTCAGGGGCTCACCGATTGGCTTGGTAAAAGTGAAAAGGCTTGCTGCTTGAGACAAGATCACAACACCTAATATTCCAATTGCCGAAAAAAAGAAATGCTTGCGAGTTTGCAAAATTTCCCATGAAATCCAAACAGTCAGAAAGGTACAAGCCAGACCACCCAATAAGGGGGCTACAGGTGCAAAGGGGCCATTGAATTGGGCTTCAGCAAGCCCCATCCAAGGAAATCCAGTAAATAGTAGTCCTCGTAAATATTCCATCAGTACCCAGCTAGCTGCTAGCAGTAAGCCGGAGAGGTAAGTAGGTTTAAAAATTCGGATTGACAGGCTTGCCACTGAAAAATATATGGCCAGACAAGTAGCTAGTAAAAAAACGGCTATTGCTGAGAGTGTCCAGTGTATGCCTCCAATATCATGCAGGCTGATATAGATCCACCATAGACCAAGAACAAAGTAGCCGAGCCCAAAAAAAATGCCAGCGGTGAAACTATTCTTTAGGGGTAGATGATTTAATTTTTTGAGTTGCCACCAAATTAAACTCAGTATGGGGATTTGAATCCAACCCCCAATAGGGAGTTCAGCTGCCCCGGCTAATATTGCACCAAGAATAAAGAGTGCAAGCAGTTGGCTACCATTGCGAATCTTCGGCGATTGCCAATCAATCAAAGCTAGTCTCAATCAGTTTTCTTAGGGGTTTGACGTGCTAGAAGAATATGAATTTGTCTTGGGTCTGCGCGCTGTACTTCGAATTGAACGCCATCAATTTTCACCAGTTCACCCATCTTGGGAACTCTACCTAAGTGTTGAATTACCAGACCTGCCACAGTTTCGATATTTTCATCTGCGAAATGGGTACCTAGAGCCTCATTCAATTGTTCAAGCTCGGTAATGCCTTTAACTCGAATATCTCCGTTATCAAGCAAGATGATGTTGTCAGCTTCCTCATCAATATCATGTTCATCTTCAATATCGCCAACAATTTGTTCGAGTACATCTTCAATAGTGATGATGCCCGCAACACCGCTATATTCATCTACAACAATGGCCAGATGATTGCGATTATCTTTAAAGTCGCGCAGTAAAACACTTAAGCGCTTCGATTCAGGAATAAATACCGCTGGGCGTAACCAGTCGCGCACCTGAAAATCAGTTTCTGTTGAGTGGCGAAGCAAATCTTTGGCTAATAGGATACCGATGACATTGTCTTTGCTACCTTCGAAGACTGGAAAACGCGAGTGCGCCGCAGTAATCACGCTTCTAATAATTTCTGGGAGCGACAGATTGATATCAATCCAGTCAATTTGAGCGCGGGGTACTAGGATGTCCCGAGTGCAAAGTTGTCCTACCTGAAATACGCCCTCAATCATGGATAAGGCATCAGCATCGATCAACCCCTCGCTTTGAGCTTCTCTGAGTGTGTCAATGAGTTCTTGACGTCGCTCAGCCGGGCTGATGGGCTGGGGGGTTAGAAAATCAGCCAGTCTTTCTAGTAAGGATTTATTGGGGTCGGACATATTGCAAGAATAGCGTAGAAATATGTAATTTCAGTGATTGATTAAGAAATGAGACTTATTGCGAAAGATAAGGGTTCGGAAATCCTAGACTTTTTAAGATTTTGATCTCTAAACTTTCCATTTTTTTTGCTTCTTTATCAGTTTCATGATCGTGTCCCTGTGCGTGCAAGCAACCATGAATAATTAAGTGGGCTAAATGTGCTTTGGGGCTTTTGCTTTGTTCACGTGATTCTTTTTGCAGCACAGATAAACATAAAACAATATCTGCCGTGACGGACTGTTTAGTAAGTTCATAAGGAAACGTCAGCACATTGGTTGGCTGATCCTTATCTCTGAACGCCAAATTGAGTTTTTTACCTTCTGCTGGATTCACAAAACGAAGGGTAATAGAACCGCTGCGTTGAGTAGCTTCTTTTACCCACTTCTTGATAAGAGTAGAAGAGGTAATGACACTAAGTGATTTTTCAAGCGCTGGACTAGCACATTGAATCTCGATGCTGAGTTTTTCCATTGATTTAGATGGGGCTGACATGGGTATGCAGTAATGCACCGCGCAGGGTGTAATTTAGGACCTCAGTAATTTCAACATCTACCATCTTGCCAATCCACTGCTCAATATCTTCAGCGGGCATGGGGATATGAATGACGCGATTGTTTGCAGAGCGCCCTTGCAGATTGACACCATCTTTAGCTAAGCCCTCAATTAATACTTGTTCAGTCTTACCAAGCATTTTTTGACTAATCAGAGTTGCTTGAGATTCGACTAAGGCTAACAAAGTTTGCAAGCGATTGAGTTTTACCTCATAAGGGGTGTCGTCGCTCAAATTTGCAGCTGGTGTTCCTGGTCTTGGGCTAAAGATAAAACAGAAACTATTATCAAATTGCAAGTCTTTGACCATCTTTATTAGCTTATCAAAATCGACATCAGTCTCACCCGGGAAGCCAACAATAAAGTCACTTGATAGCGTGAGGTCGGGCCGCACTACACGCATCTTGCGAATGATGCTTTTATATTCCAATGATGTATAGCCACGCTTCATGGCAGAGAGCACAGAGTCAGAAGCATGCTGCACAGGCAAGTGTAGGTGACTTACTAGCTTAGGAACTTTTGCATACACATCAATTAAACGCTGTGTAAATTCTTTAGGGTGGCTAGTAGTAAAGCGAATGCGTTCGACTCCTGGAATCTCGGCAACATATTCAATTAAGAGGGCGAAGTCAGCGATTTCTGCTGTACCACCCATTTTCCCCAGGTAAGCATTGACGTTTTGTCCAAGTAAAACAATTTCCTTGACACCTTGCGATGCTAAACCAGCAACTTCAGTTAGTACATCGTCAAAGGGACGAGAAACTTCTTCGCCACGGGTATACGGCACGACACAATAACTGCAATATTTTGAGCAGCCTTCCATGATGGAGACATAGGCTGAGCCACGTGTTTGGCGAGAGAGAGGCAGGTGGTCGAACTTTTCAATTTCGGGAAAGGAAATATCGACCTGAGATATTCCAGTCTCCCGACGTTTTTTAATTAAGTCGGAGAGGCGATGTAAAGTCTGTGGACCGAATACCACATCTACGTAGGGTGCACGATTGATAATTTGCTGGCCTTCTTGGCTGGCAACGCACCCACCAACCCCAATTAATAAATCGGGCCTGCGTTTTTTGATTTCACGTAAGCGTCCCAGATCAGAAAACACTTTGTCCTCTGCTTTTTCTCGAATAGAGCAGGTGTTCAGTAGAACAATATCCGCGTCTTCTGGGGTATTTGTCATCTCCATACCTTCATTGGCATGGAGAATATCTGCCATCTTGCCCGAGTCATACTCGTTCATTTGACAGCCAAAGGTTTTGATATAAAGCTTTTTCATATGCCGTTCTCAGGTTTATAGCTGGGGGCGAAGCTCAGATTTTACGGCATCAGCACTCTTACTGCTATTGCATTAAACGGTAGACCAGAATCGTTACCAAGGTTGGCGGTAAAGCGGCAAGCAAGAGGTAGCCTGCAGAGACCGCTGCATTCGGAAAGTAGGCACGCAAAATCGCAATTCCAGCAGGATTAGGCGCATTAGCAATTACAGTAAGTCCGCCACCAGCAACGGCACCACCAACCAAGGCGAGCTTAAATTCAGGAGTGGTACCACTCACTAGAGAACCTAAATACGTGAGGGCGGCGTTATCTGTAATGGCTGTTAGTGCGAGACTGCCATAAAACACTGCAGTTGGGCTCATATTCTCTAAGATCGGTTGGAGCCACCAGCCTTGCAGTCCTCCTAGTACAACTAAGCCAGCGAGGAAGAATCCCACTAACAGGGCTTCACGCAAAATAAGGGGGCTCTGGTGTTTAGGGTATGCAGTGGTGTAGCCGATAAAGAAGAGTAATAGCCACATGAAGATCACAGGGTCATGCGCGAAACCCACAATTCCTGCCAAGAACAATAAATGAACTAAGGTTGCGGTCACTGGTATTTTGTCTTGAGCACTCTTGCTTTCGGGTTCGATTAGTTGCCGATGAAATATCAATGTCGTTACTAAAGCGTTGATAAAAATTGCAATGCAAGATTCCAGGCCGAAATTGGTGAACATGAAGCCGCTACTCCAGCCCCAAGTTGAGGCAACCATGAGGACTGGGGGTGCAGCAAAATTGGTGAGCGTTCCACCGATCGAAATGTTGACGAATAGAACGCCCAAGGTGCCAAAGAGCAAGGCATTGGAGCATTTGTGACGATAGACTAAGTCACGCAATAAAAAGGCCGCTAGAGTCATCGCTGCTGGCTCAGTGATGAGTGAGCCAAGCAGTGGTGTGATACTTAGAATTAAGAAATATAAGGTTGGCGCTTGTTTGGTATGTAATACCGCTTGCGTTGCTTTGCCGAGGTTATGTAGAAGCTGACCTGAGAAACCCAGAATAGGTTTACTACCGGCAACCACCATGATGGCAAAGACGAAAAGTGGCTCAGTGAAGTTGCGTTGATTAGCATAGTTTTTTGCGGTACTTAAATCATTTGCGAGCCACATAAAGATGATGAGGATGGCTGCCCAAAATCCAAAGACGATTTCTACTTCGCCTAGTAGGTGCCATAGACCAGAATGTTTTAGTGATTTTTTAGCTAAAGCCTCAAAATAAGATGTACAAAAGGTATGCAGTACAGCGACTGCAAAAATAATACTTGCGCCAAGTTCGGTCGGGGTAAAGTTCATAATCAAATGGTATCAGCTGATGAAGGCGAATAAGGGATTGGCATTTTAGGAGATTTTGATGAAATTAAAGATTGGCTATCAAGAGTTGATTGCTCAAGCAATGAAGCAAGTTGTCACGATGCCCCTGAATGAAGCAAAAGAGTACCTAGAAGATTCCAATACTATTTTTGTCGATATTCGTGATGTGCGTGAGCTTGAGCGTGAAGGCATGATACCGAATGCTTTGCATGCTCCAAGGGGGATGTTGGAGTTTTGGGTCGACCCAGATAGCCCTTATTTCAAGCCCATCTTTGGGGAAGGAAAGCGCTTAGTCTTATATTGCGCATCAGCTTGGCGTTCCGCACTAGCTACAGAAACGCTTCAAAGAATGGGTGTGCCAGGGGTTTGCCATTTGGAGGGCGGGTTTACCGCTTGGAAGAAGGCGGATTTGCCCATAGCCATCAAGCCTCATAAGCCCTAAGCTGCTTAAATTTTAAGCAGATTTCACCCTTGAAATTGGGTAAGTTAGCCCCATCTAAAGAAGGTTAATAACCATTATTGTAGAAGGTAGAGGATCTCCGCATGACTGCAGCTAGCAAAGAAACCTTGGGCTTTCAGGCCGAAGTAAAACAACTCTTACAACTCATGATTCATTCCTTGTACTCCAATAAGGAAATCTTTTTACGTGAGCTCATATCCAACGCATCTGATGCATCCGACAAACTGCGTTTTGAGGGTATTGCCAATCCCGCTTGGTATGGTGATGATCCCGATCTCAAAATAAAAGTGAGCTTTGATAAGGCTGCTAGAACGATCACTATTTCAGACAATGGCATCGGCATGAGTCGCAATGAGGTTATTTCTAACTTAGGCACCATCGCTCGTTCTGGTACAAAAGAATTTTTTACCAAGTTATCGGGCGATCAGCAAAAAGATGCTGCCCTCATTGGTCAGTTTGGCGTGGGTTTTTACTCTGCATTTATTGTTGCCGATCGTATTACTGTTGACACTCGTCGCGCAGGCTTGCCAGCGAAAGATGGCGTACGTTGGGAGTCTGATGGTTCGGGTGAATTTACTGTTGAGTCGATTGATCGTCCACAGCGTGGGACTTCCATCACCATGCATCTGCGTGAAGGCGAAGATGATTTCTTAGCTAGCTATAAGTTGAAATCCATCATCCGCAAATACTCTGATCATATTTCGTTGCCAATTCAGATGAATAAAGAAGAATGGGATGAAGAGAAAAAAGAGCAAGTCCTGAAGGATGAGCTAGAAAGTATTAATCAGTCGAGTGCATTATGGGCAAGGACTAAATCTGAAATTACTCAAGAGCAGTATGACGAGTTTTATAAGCACCTCTCACATGATTACGAAAACCCACTGTGCTATTCATTAAATCGGGTTGAGGGGCGTAGTGAATTTACGCAACTTCTTTATGTGCCAGCAAGGGCACCTTTTGATTTGTGGGATCGTAATAAGCGTGGCGGCATTAAGTTATATGTAAAACGTATATTCATCATGGAGGATGCAGAGCAATTGATGCCGATGTATCTTCGCTTTGTAACCGGTGTGATTGATTCTCTAGACTTGCCTTTAAATGTTTCCCGTGAAATCCTGCAAGAGTCGCGTGACGTCAAAGTGATTCGTGAAAGTTCAACCAAGCGTGTTTTAAGCATGCTTGAAGAATTGGCTAATAGCGATGATGAAGCAAAAAAAGAAAAGTACCGCACCTTCTGGAGTCAATTTGGACAGGTGCTCAAAGAAGGTATTGGTGAAGATCAAACCAATCAAGAACGTATTCTTAAGCTATTGCGTTTTACCAGTACAGCGACAGATTCTATAGAGCAAACTGTTTCATTAGCCGAGTATGTTGCGCGCATGAAAACAGAACAAGACAAGATTTATTACGTCACTGGTGAAACTTTTAATGCTGCTAAGAACAGCCCGCATCTAGAAATTTTCCGCAAGAAGGGTGTAGAAGTGCTATTACTCTCTGATCGTGTTGATGAGTGGATGCTTTCTTTCTTCACAGAGTTTGATGGTAAGCCATTAGCTTCCGTCGCTAAGGGTGGCCTTGATCTTGGTGCTTTAGGTGATGAAAAAGAAAAGAAAGAGCACGAAGAGACTGAAAAAGGGTTTAAGGATTTATTAGAAAAAATGAAAGTCGTACTTGCAGATAAGGCGAAGGATGTGCGTGTTACTTTCCGCTTGACCGATTCTCCTGCCTGTTTGGTGGCAGATGAGAACGAACTTTCAGGGAACTTATTACGTATGCTCAAGGCGGCTGGCCAAGAGGCGCCAGACATGAAGCCTATCTTAGAGGTGAATCCTGAACATCCACTGCTACTAAAGCTGAAGTACGACGATAAGCAATTTGATGAGTGGACGAATGTCCTATTCGATCAGGCGCTCTTGGCTGAAGGTGGTCAATTAAATGACCCTGCCGGATTTGTGAAGCGTATTAACCAGTTGTTACTCAATCAATAAAGGTCATCATGAGAAAAGTTCAGTCCCAGTTCGGTATTGGCGCCTTGCAGCAAAAATTAGTGGTCGGTGATTTGCATTTTTTAGCTGATGCTGAGGTCGCACGTGGAGGTGATGGTACGGGTCCTTCACCTCATCTATATCTTGCCGCTGCCTTAGCGAGTTGTACTAGTATGACTTTGAAAATGTACTCAGAGCGTAAATCTTGGAAATTAGAAAATGCAATTGTGACCGTCGAAATTGTCCGCACTGATGATGTGGAGATATTTGTGCGAGAGATCGAACTCATTGGCGATTTAGATGCTGAGCACAAAGAACGTTTATTGGATATCGCTACCAAATGCCCTGTTCATAGAGCATTAGCTGGGGATATTCAAATAAAAACCCAGCTTGTAAGTTAATACAAGCTGGGCGCAGTATTACGATGCTACTAAATCAGAAGGCTAGGGCTATTGGTTAGGAGCTTGATTCTTCTGATTGGTTTTTCCAGCGTTATAGCCAGAGTTGTATTCGGAAGCCTGTTCCTTTTTGTAAGCATCATAGACATAGCCAGATGCTGCGCCTACTGCTGCGCCACCCACAGCGCCCCAAATAGGATTGCCGTGAAAAATAGCTGTGCCAACTGCGCCGGCTGCTGCACCGATTGATGCGCCAGATAAGGTGCGTTGTTCTGTGTTGCTCATATTAGAGCAACCGACAATAGCCAGGGTTGCTGCTGTAATAGCGATAATTTTTTTCATATCAACTGATCCTTATATAAATGTATGTTGTATTGGCTTATTTTCTGACACAAGGAAAGCGCATAGCTAGGTAGCCTAAAACAGTTCCAGAAGCTGGCTTGTCAGCAGTTTGTGGATTGGCTTGAGCGAACTTAACGAAGTCGCCAATAATTTCATCGCGGGGTGGAGCAGGTTGCTTGACACAGATAAAGGGTTTTGCACGCTGTGGCTGGCGTGTCGCTAAATAGGTGTCATAAATTGCGGTTGTATAGCCAATACAGAAACTGCGAGATTCTGGGCTTGCAGGGAGCTTGCATACACTCACGAGTTCTTGGGTGCTGAGCACTTGAACCTTTTCTTGAGCGTAGACTAGGCCTGAAAATGCGCTGATTGCGATTAAAACAGCTAGGACTTTCTTCATAATTTCTCCCTGGGGTGTGTATAAAATCATCATAAACCATAAATAGCATGATTTTTTGCACTAAATAAGTGCAAGCTGCACCTAAATAGGATTTATTTCTCCCCATAATGATGCAAAAAACAAAGAGGGGAAACTTCAATGGAAACTTTGAAATCAGGTAGTGATGCTTTATTTATTTTGCTTGGCGCTATTATGGTTTTGGCGATGCATGCAGGCTTTGCCTTTTTGGAATTGGGAACAGTTCGCAAAAAGAATCAAGTGAATGCCCTAGTAAAAATCTTGGTAGATTTTGCGGTTTCAACGATCGCTTACTTTTTTATCGGGTACAGCATTGCTTATGGCGTGAATTTCTTTTCAGGAGCTGAAGTCTTAGCCCAAAAGAATGGTTATGAGCTGGTGAAGTTTTTCTTCTTACTTACTTTTGCCGCTGCTATTCCTGCAATTGTTTCAGGTGGTATCGCAGAGCGGGCAAGGTTCAACCCACAACTGATTGCGACTTTTATATTAGTCGGTTTTGTTTACCCCTTCTTTGAGGGCATTGCCTGGAATCAACATTACGGCATTCAGGCATGGATCAAAGCATTGACCGGTGAAGAGTTCCATGACTTTGCGGGTTCGGTAGTCGTTCATGCATTGGGTGGTTGGATTGCCTTACCAGCGGTTCTCTTGCTCGGCGCCCGTCGTGGCCGCTATAACAAGGATGGCAATGTCTCTGCGCATCCACCTTCAAGTATTCCTTTCTTGGCCTTGGGCGCATGGATCTTGGCGGTAGGTTGGTTTGGTTTTAATGTGATGAGTGCGCAGACGATCGATAAGATCAGTGGGCTCGTAGCCTTAAATTCACTGATGGCGATGGTTGGCGGAACATTGGCGGCTTGGGTGGTAGGGCGTAATGACCCAGGTTTTACTTATAACGGCCCTCTAGCTGGCTTGGTTGCTGTGTGTGCGGGCTCTGATTTGATGCACCCACTTGGCGCATTGATTGTTGGCCTAGTTGCAGGTGGTTTATTTGTGTCTATGTTTACCTTGGTACAAAACCGCTGGAAGATTGATGATGTATTGGGTGTTTGGCCTTTGCATGGGTTATGCGGTCTTTGGGGTGGATTAGCCGCTGGCATCTTTGGTGCAAAAGCATTTGGTGGTCTCGGCGGCATCACCTTTACTGGACAACTGATTGGTAGTTTATTAGGGGTTGGTATCGCCTTAATCGGCGGTTTCGCGGTCTATGGCGCATTAAAGGTGACATTAGGAATACGGATGTCTCACGAAGAAGAGTACGAAGGCGCAGATTTAAGTGTGCATCGCATTTCCTCTTCACCAGATCGCGAATCAAACTGGTGATTAATCGTCGGCCATAACTTATTCCTACCTATAATAAGTTATGGCTATATTTGAACTAGATGGAATGGCCCCTCAGATAGATGAGGGTGCTTGGGTTGCTGACAGTGCGGAAGTCATCGGCAAAGTACACCTGCATAAGAATGCAAGTGTGTGGCCTAACGTAATAGTGCGAGGCGATAACGACCTGATTCAAATCGGTGAGGATAGTAATGTGCAGGATGCATCCGTGCTTCATACGGATCCAGGCTTTGAATTGATTATTGGCAAGCGCGTCACGGTTGGTCATAAAGTGATGTTGCACGGTTGTCATATTGGCGATGGCAGTTTGATTGGTATCGGCGCTGTGATTTTAAATGGCGCAAAAATTGGCAAAAATTGTCTAGTTGGAGCGGGCGCGCTAGTGACTGAGGGCAAAGAATTTCCTGATGGCTCAATGATCATCGGATCACCAGCAAAAGTAGTGAAGACCCTAGAGCCAGAGCAAATGCAAAAGATTGAGGATATTTCTGGCCGCTACGTCAAAAATGCACAGCGTTACATCAAGACACTTAAAAGAATTTCATAAAAATTGCTCTACGTCTTTAATGTAGTTCTGCCAGTCTTTATCCTCATTCTGATTGGATATGTCTGTGGCAGATCTGGTAAGTTAGGACAAAATGCCTCCACAGAGCTCAATCGTTTTGTGGTTTGGCTTGCCCTCCCAGCACAATTATTTAACTTTGCCGCCAACAGCACATGGCACTCCCTTTGGCAGCCAGGATTTATCTTGGCATTTGGCATCAGTTGCTTGCTGGTTTACTTCATCACATTTTTTATCAGCTGGTATCGCACGCCAGATTTAGCGATAGCCAGCTTTGCGGGCTTAAGTGCATCCTATTCAAATACCGGTTACATGGGTATCCCGCTTTGTATCTTGGCCTTGGGTCAGGATGGGTTTGCTCCTGCGTTGATCTCCACATTCATTGTATTTGGCATGTTTGCTTTGGCAACAGTCTTTATAGAAATCGGTACGCTCGCACATAAAAAATCTCATGAGATTGCATGGAGTGTCATTAAATCTCTTTGCTCTAATCCTTTACTGGTCGCCCCAGTAGCGGGCTTGCTTTGGTCCTCAAGCAATTTGCCAATATATGACCCACTGCAACAAACAATTTCATTTTTAGCGGCTGCAGCTAGCCCCTGCGCACTAGTATCAATTGGTTTATTTTTGATTCAGAAGCGCAAGAGTGAGCGATACGATGCTTGGGGCTTAAGTTTTGCAAAACTGATCATCCAGCCTGTGATAGCTTGGGTCATTGCAGGACCCATCTTGGACTTACCAACACTATGGGTGAATGCAGCTGTGATTCTAAGTGCGCTACCAACAGGCACTGGCCCTTTTATGTTGGCGCAGTATTACAACGCTGATGGCCGCACCATCTCTCGTGTGGTTTTGCTAACCACAGTAGGCTCGCTACTGACGCTTTCACTCTTTCTTTGGTGGAATAGTCGGGTTTAATCCTTCGGCATCTGTTTGTTTTTCCCAAGACGCATTTATGAAGGCGGGTAGCTGCATGCATTCAGTAAATATTTGCATGAGCACTGGATAGGGTTGCATATCTAATTGTGAACTCATTGCATTAAATAGTTGAGGTACTAAACAAATATCAATTAGGCCAGGATAATTACCATAAGCAAAGCGGCCCACCTTTGGATCATCTGCGAGTTGTTTTTCTAAACTTTGTAGACCAAGGGTGATCCAATGTTGATACCATGCGTCTTTATCTTCGGCACTGACGCCAAGCTTTTTCACAAGATAACGCAATACTCTTAAGTTATTTATGGGGTGAATATCCATGGCGATATCCATTGCAAGAGAGCGTACCCATGCACGATCAAGCGAATTGCTTGGCAATAACGGCGGCTGAGGATACATTTCTTCGAGGTATTCGATGATGGCTAAGGATTGATGAAGACTCTGTTGGCCATCTTCATAGACCGGCACTAATTGATTGGGGTTTTTATTTAGGTACTCTGCATGGAACTGTTCCCCACCATTTTTATTTAGATGAATGGGAATAACTTCGTAAGGGAGATTTTTAAGGTTTAAAGCAATACGCACACGAAATGCCGCAGAACTGCGCCAAAAGCTGTAGAGCTTGGTTTGCATAGAAATTCCTTATTTAGTTCACAACAGTATATTGATCCATCAAGCTTTTGCTAGTCATAGTAATCGGAGGGCTAATCAAAGTGCATTAGACTGTTTCTATATGGAAGAAATTCATTTCTGGATAGGCATCATTGCCACGATTGCCTTCGCTATTACTGGAGTGTTAGCGATTGCTGATCGGGGCGTAGATATTTTTGGGGTGTTGGTACTCGGTGTGATTACGGCAATCGGCGGTGGTACTGTGCGCGATATCATTTTAGGAGCCCCTACCTTTTGGTCGCAGTCTCAAATTTATGTATGGCTTGCTTTGGCTGCGAGCGTGCTTACCTTTGTTGCGGAATCTTTTTTTACGCAACCGCAGATTTATCGTTGGATGCTATATATCGATGGATTAGGTGTTGCACTATTTGGTATTGCTGGCGCGGATAAAGCCTGGAATATGGGGTTTGGTTTGCCCTTAGGGCCTGTAATTTTGGGTGTAGTGACTGCGATCGGCGGCGGTTTGTTGCGAGACATTCTGGCGGGAAGAAAAACACTCTTAATGTCTTATGAGTTGTATGCCATTCCGGTAACTTTAGGTTGCTGTGCTTATGTGTTGATTCTCAATTTTTTGCCGCAATACACCATCGAAGGATCGGTCGCCTGTATGTTGGCCATCTTTGGATTACGCGCAGCTGCTATTTACTGGGATCTGCGCGTACCCAAAATGTTGATTACTAAAACGCGCTAACAGCCCCATCACTACGGGGATCCCAGCCGCCACGTAATGTGCCAGAGGGCTCACGAATAATGCAGCCAGCATGACCAACAGTCTCATCAAAAGCATCCAGCATTTCAATCTCATGACCAAGTGCATGCAATTCTTTCGCAACCCAAGGGCTAAAGCGGGATTCGAGTTTGAGGCTGTCGCTCGTTTGACCCCAAGTGCGCCCAAGCAACCAACGTGGGCGGCTGATAGCATCTTGTGGATCAAGACCATACGTTGCGGTTCGGGTGAATACGGCACATTGGGTTTGAGGTTGCCCATCGCCACCCATCGTGCCATAAACCATTTGACGTCCATCATTAAATAGAGCAAGCGCTGGATTCAGTGTATGAAATGGTTTGCGATAGGGCTCTAGATGGTTCAGTGCTTTTGGATCTAAGGAAAAGCTACAACCACGGTTTTGCCAATTGACACCAGATTTTGGTAGCACAATGCCGGCACCAAATTCGTGATAAATACTTTGGATGAAAGAAACGGAGTTTCCTTGTCCGTCAATAACGCCCATCCAAATTGTATCTGCAGGTCCTTTGCCTTGACCCCAAGGAAGCGCTTTTTCTGGATCAATATTTTTGGCAAGTTTTTTCAAAAAGGTGGGATCTAAAAACGACTGCGCATTTTTTACCATGTATGCCGGGTCAGTTACGAACTTATCCCGAACTTTAAAGGCTTGCTTGGTTGCTTCAACGCAGTGATGAACATATTGAGCGCTATCCACTTTGAAGCGTTTTAGATTCAGTTGATCCAAAATGCCGATGATCATCAATGAGACAACGCCTTGGGTTGGTGGCGTCATATTGTAGACATTACCCAAGCTGTGCTTTAACTCTAGAGGATCGATCAGCTTTGCTTGATGGCGATGAAGATCGCCTAGACGAAGGGGGCTGCCGATATCGGTTAACTCTTTTGCAAGCACATTTGCTAAATCACCACGGTAGTAATTCTCAGTTCCCTTTCTAGAAATTTGTCTTAATGTTTTAGCAAGACGTTCTTGTTTGAAGATGCTACCTACTGCAGGAGTCTTGCCGCCAACTAAAAATGTTTCAGTAAATCCGGGTATAGGGCTTAATTCTTCACGCTTCTTGGCTGTTAGGCTCGATTGACTATAGGTTACTGGCACACCAGTTTCTGCGTAGTGAATAGCATCAGCAAGCAAACGAGAGAGAGGAATTTTCCCCTTCAGCGCCTTTTTAGAAAGTTGATGTGCTGCACCCCAGCCTGAGATAGTGCCTGCTACCGTATTGGCTGCTACAGGGCCACGAAATGGAATGGCTTTAGTAATACCGCGCTCGGCATACCACTGCTTAGTAGCAAGGCCTGCTGCAGCGCCGCATGCATCAATCCCGCCCATCGCCTTGCCTGGAGAGTGTATGACCCAAAAGGAGTCACCACCAATGGAGTTCATATGGGGGTAGACAACTGCGATAGTTGCCGCTGCAGCCACCATTGCCTCTAGTGCATTTCCACCTTCTCTTAAGACGGCC
>CAIMXN010000004.1 GCA_903845455.1 uncultured beta proteobacterium
AACACCTTTAGAAGCCACAGGGAAAATTACCCGCACTAATGTTGTCAGCGCAAAAGAAATGCATGCTGCCACGATGAGCGCTACCGATTGCGATATTTTCTTTGCCGTTGCAGCTGTGGCTGACTGGGGTATTGCTAAGCCCTCTAAAGAAAAGATCAAGCGTCAAGGTAAGCAAGCGCCGAACCTTGAATTTATTGCTAACCCGGATATTCTTTTGGATGTGGCAAAAATCGTTAAGACCAAGGCTGGCAAGCCTTACCCCTACTGCGTAGGTTTTGCAGCTGAATCTACTGAGCTTGCAAATCATGCTGATGAAAAACGCAAACGCAAGGATATCCCAATGATTGTTGGCAACATTGGCCCCGATACTTTTGGCAGTGACCTCAATCAACTGCTCATCATTGATGCAAGCGGTAGCAAGAAAATGGCTCAAGCTGAAAAACTGCAACTTGCTCGTCAACTGATCCAGTTGGTTGCCAAGAAAATTTAAATCTGATTCGCTTCTTTTATTTACATTCCCAGTTTTAGGACATTCGATGCAAGCACTTCAAGTCAAAATTCTCGACGAACGTATGCGTGATCAGTTACCCGCTTACGGAACGCCTGGTAGCGCCGGCTTAGACCTGCGTGCCTGTATTGATGAAACCATTGAGATTACTCCCGGGCAAACCATACTGGTACCAACTGGCCTAGCAATCTTTGTAGAAGATCCTCGCTACGCAGCCTTTATTCTGCCCCGCTCAGGCCTTGGTCATAAGCATGGCATCGTCCTTGGCAACCTAGTAGGATTGATTGATTCGGATTACCAAGGACAACTGATGGTGAGTACTTGGAACCGTGGATCGACTCCATTCAAACTTGAGCCAATGGAGCGCTTAGCTCAATTAGTAATCATGCCGGTTCTACAAGTACAACTCAAGGTTGTTGAAGAGTTCACCGAAAGCAGTCGCGGGGCTGGTGGTTTTGGAAGTACTGGTAGAGCATAGAAAAACGGTTGCTTTCAAGATAAAAGCCACGAGATGTGGCCTTTATCTTTTGGAACAATAGATAAGTTTAAATCTCTTCCGCAGGGGCTATATCAGCCTTCAGAGTCTTATTTGGCAGCACAGGGGCATCAAAATCCAGCTTCACTTTGCCTTCAGCATCCACATCTACGGCCACATGACCACCTTGCGCCAACTTGCCAAAAAGCAATTCATCTGCAAGGGCCTTGCGGACCGTGTCTTGAATAATGCGCTGCATTGGTCTCGCACCCATCAGTGGATCAAAGCCATGCTTGGCCAAATGCGCACGCAACGCTGGACTAAAGGTGGCGTCTACTTTTTTCTCATGCAACTGCTCTTCTAACTGCATTAAGAACTTATCAACCACACGCATGATGATAGTTTCATCAAGCGCTTTAAAGGAAACGATGGCATCCAAACGATTGCGGAACTCTGGAGTAAAGAACTTCTTGATATCCACCATCTCATCACCAGACTCACGCACATTCGTAAAGCCCATGGTGGATTTTTGCATCGCTTCAGCGCCAGCATTGGTGGTCATGATGATGATGACATTACGGAAGTCCGTTTTGCGACCGTTGTTATCTGTCAAAGTGCCATGATCCATCACTTGCAGCAAGATATTAAAGATATCTGGGTGAGCCTTTTCAACCTCATCAAGCAAGAGCACACAATGCGGCTTCTTATTCACGGCTTCAGTTAAGAGGCCACCTTGATCAAAGCCGACATAACCTGGAGGGGCACCAATTAAACGGCTCACTGCATGACGCTCCATGTACTCGGACATATCAAAACGCAATAGCTCGATACCCAAGATATAAGCTAGTTGCTTAGCAACCTCAGTCTTACCAACACCCGTTGGACCTGAGAACAAGAAAGAGCCAATAGGCCTATCAATCTTGCCTAAACCGGCACGCGTCATCTTGATAGCACTGGCTAAAGCTTCGATCGCTGGATCTTGACCAAACACAACGCTCCGGATATCGCGATCTAAAGTTTGTAACTTGCTACGATCATCAACAGTCACAGACTGAGGCGGTATACGGGCAATCTTGGCAACAATCTCTTCAATCTCTGGGCGGCCAATCGTTTTCTTTTGCTTAGATTTCGGCAAAATGCGCTGCGCTGCACCAGCCTCATCAATCACATCAATTGCCTTATCAGGCAAATGACGATCATTAATATAACGAGCGGAAAGCTCTGCTGCTGCTACTAAAGCTGCGGCCGCATATTTCACGCTGTGATGCTCTTCAAATCGTGACTTTAAGCCCCGCAGGATTTGGACCGTTTGATCCACGGTTGGCTCAACCACATCCACTTTTTGGAAACGACGTGATAAGGCAGCATCTTTCTCAAAGATGCCGCGGTATTCCGTAAAAGTAGTCGCGCCAATACATTTGAGTTGGCCATTCGATAAGGCAGGCTTTAGCAAATTACTAGCATCCAAGGTTCCGCCAGATGCAGCGCCCGCCCCAATCAAGGTATGAATTTCATCGATGAACAAAACGCCATGGGCATGGTCTTTGAGAGATTTGAGAACACTCTTCAAACGTTGTTCAAAATCACCACGGTATTTCGTACCCGCTAAGAGTGCGCCCATATCCAATGAATACACAGTGGCATCAGCCAAGATATCGGGTACATCACCCTTCACAATGCGCCATGCGAGACCCTCTGCGATAGCCGTTTTACCAACTCCAGCCTCACCCACCAACAAAGGGTTGTTCTTGCGACGACGGCATAACACCTGAATAACGCGCTCTACTTCACTCTCACGTCCAATCAGGGGATCAATTTTGCCCTGGCGTGCCAGTGTATTGAGATTTTGCGTGTATTGATCTAATGGACTCTCTTTACCAGCGGCTACTGTTTCTTCAGTTTCTTGGGCAGGGTCAGCTGGCTTCACATGCTCAGCCTGATCTTTGCGCACACCATGACTAATAAAGTTGACCACGTCTAAACGAGTCACACCTTGCTGCTGCAAGAAATACACTGCATGCGAATCTTTTTCACCAAAGATAGCTACCAATACATTAGCACCAGTCACTTCTTTCTTACCATTTGATGTGGATTGCACATGCATGATGGCGCGCTGAATCACTCGCTGAAATCCAAGCGTGGGTTGCGTATCAACCTCATCATTACCAGGAACAACTGGGGTGTTATCGTTTATAAAATTCTTGAGTTGTGCACGTAGCTCCGCAATATTGACAGCGCAGGCTTTCAATACTTCGACCGACGTAGCGTTATCGAGTAGCGATGCCAGCAAATGTTCAACTGTAATAAATTCATGTCGAGCAGCTCTCGCGTCAACAAACGCCATGTGCAAACTCACTTCTAATTCTTGGGCAATCATGCTTCCTCCATAGTGCACTGTAGTGGGTGACCCGCTTCGCGGGAGAGCTCGATAACTTGATGCACTTTTGTAGCCGCAACATCACGGGTAAATACTCCGCAAATTCCTTTGCCTACTAAATGAACCTGCAACATGATGCGGGTTGCTGTTTCATGATCCTTATTAAAATATTCCTGAATGACCATTACGACAAACTCCATTGGAGTGTAATCATCATTCATCAATAAAACTTTATACATTGAAGGCGCCTTTAGCTTCTCGGCCTGCTTTTCGAGAAGGATGGTGTCTTCAAGACTGGGGTTGTTTGGACTACCAACCATTGGATTTTTTGGTACGCGACTCATGAGAAACATTCTAAACACAGATACTTAAAATTTAATTTATAGGAGGCTTGTTGCAAAAATAACGCAATAAAACCTTATTTACCCCATATTGGGGCGTTTTTCGATAAAAAAAGGGGCATTTACTGGTAACTATATGCAATTAACCCCTTGACACCCCACCATAAAGGGAAAACAATCAGGGGGTAGGCTTTATTTGAAGTCCTATTTAGGCGTGTTGTAGAGCGAGACTGATTAAAAAGTATTCACCCTCATCACGGTTGTTTTAAGTTTATGTAATGGAGTTCGCATGGCGACCGGAATTGTTAAGTGGTTCAATGAT
>CAIMXN010000005.1 GCA_903845455.1 uncultured beta proteobacterium
CGCATACTTTCGCCAAACTCGGGGTGGGTCACAGATTAAACAAATTCCTGTCAGTGAAACGCGCAATGCTGGCCAATCTTGGGAGACAACTGGTGACTTAGAAATCCCTAATCCCAATGCAGCGATTGCTGCATTGACCTTATCGAATGGCACACGTTTGTTGGTACTCAATAACCTTGATGCAGGACGATATCGCTTGGTTTTACTGATGTTTGATCCTAGCTCTAGCGCTCAAGAGAATCATTGGAAGATAGTTCAAGTGCTTGAGGATGATGAAGCATTATCAGCTGAGCAGCGACGTGAATTCTCCTACCCATTCTTGATGACAAGTGATGGTACTGATGCACATTTGGTCTATACCTGGGATAGAAAGAAAATTCGTCATATTCATTTTGGGTCGGCTTGGCTTGCTCAGTTGGACAGTCAGCTAAAAGATCAACAGAAAGAGGGGGGGCAATAATGGACCGCTTGATGCAAACCTTTGCCTTGATAGAGATATCAATCAGTTCCGCCATCATTATGATTTGGCTGTTGAAAATAATATTCCAAATCAATCTGCCGTTTGCTGCCCGCAGCATTCTCTTAATTTTACTTGGCAATATATTCTTTTGGCCGCTCGGTTTTTTTATGGAGCTACCATTAGCCGCTTATGTACGTGGTGTCACTGGCGATCTGAGTATTGTTTCTATGGTATTGCTCTGGTCCTCGTTATTGCCTACAGATAAGTCGAACCCCATTGCATTTAAAGTTGCCATTGGGCTTGTAGCGATTGCATTCTATCCACTCGCATTAGGGTTTAGCATGTTCGATCCTTATGTGTGGGGATATGGCTCAATTGGTTTTCTGATTGCGGTCTTGGTGTTTGCAGTAATTTGCGGTCTTGCTAATTGGCAGAAAGGAGTTTGGATCATTGCACTAGCCATTGTTGCTTGGTCTTTTCATTGGCATGAATCCACCAACCTATGGGACTACTTATTAGATCCTTTCTTGGGTATCTGGGCTATAGGGTCTAGCGTAAATTCATTTCGCCTTAAGGTTCGCAAGCAAGTTCAATCAGGATATTTATTTAGGGCGGGATGATGAAAACCGAGGTGGATATGAAACGACTAACTCAGAAAAATACTCAAGCGTTCAATAAGAATACTGGATCACCTTACTTGATGGTTGCTACTATCACTGCATTATTAAGTGCTTGTGCTGGCAATAGCTATCCAGATGCACAAATGCCGGTATATCCCCAGTCTTATACTCAGAGTGCAAATTACAATGCGGCGCCTCAAGCTATTTCTTCTGAGCAATTGCAATCATTGGTTTCTCCAATTGCGCTCTATCCCGATTCGTTGCTTTCGCTAATGCTGCTAGCCTCCACCTACCCATTGGAAGTAGCGGAGGCTTATAACTGGAGAAGAAGTAATGCTGTACTAAAAGGTACTGCATTACAGGATGCGCTTAAAGCACAATCATGGAACGATAGCGTGAAGTCTTTGATTTCTTTCCCGCAAGCTTTCAATATGATGGGTGAAAAATTGCAGTGGACCCAAAACATAGGGAATGCTTATAAGTTGCAACCCGCAGATACGATGAAGGCAATACAAGCTTTGCGAAAACGGGCAATGAAAGCAGGGACTCTAAATTCTAACCAGCAAATTACAGTCACTACCGACACTAGTTCTAATATCTTAATCTTTCCAGCGAATACGCAAATAGTTTATGTCCCGAGTTATAGCCCTGATGTAGTCTATGGACCCTGGCCATACCCTGATTACCCACCGTATCCAGCATATAACCCAGCATGGGGGGCAATGTCATTTGGCCTGGGCTTGGCAGTGGGAGATGCATTTTGGGCGACGCCTAGTTGGTCAAACGGTACGATTAATGTGATCAACACGACTACGCCTAACGATAGATCTAACCGTGGATTGATTGGTCCGAGTAGCATTCAAAATCAGCAGCGTTTGTTAAATGACTGGAAAAACAATACTTCACCTCAGGATAAGCAAGCTGCCAAAGCTGCAGGTCAGCGAGCAGATAGCGCTGCTCAAAAATATGCAACTCCACAGGAGCGCACACAAGCTGATCGACTAAACCAAGACGCTCGCAACGATTATCAAACTGATAAAGCAAATCCCAGCACCGATCGCGAGGCCGCTCAAGAAAATGCCTTACGTGATCAAGCTCGCTTTGATGGCAATCAAGACCGATTTGATAGTGATCGCTCACGGGGTAGTTTTGGTGGTGGCTTCGGTGGTGGTCATATGGGTGGCTTTAGACGTTAATCTATACACAGAGAAAAGAATTATGAAAACATTACAAGCATCCTTATTCCTGGCGATATCCATTCTTTGTGTTCACGAGAGTGCGTTTTCCCAGAAAGATTTCTATACTAACGATGCATCAACTACTGCTTTAGTTGAGCTTTGCAAAAATCCAGATGACCAAGATGGGCGAAATTTTTGTTTTGGCTTTGGTGAGGGGGTCTATCAGACTTATTTAGCGCAGCAAAAGCCTGGTGTGAAACCAGCTATTTGTTTTCCAGCGCAAAGTGGGACTCGTGAAGAGATCTTGCAGAAGTTCTTGAGTTGGAATAAAGCAAATCCGCAGTTCAATGCTGAACGCGCAGCTAAGACGCTCACGCGTTTTTTTACTGCGAACTATCCCTGTAAGTGAGTTAATGGTGGGTAAAAGATGGTAAGAAAGGTGTGACCCGTCCTGATATAAGTTGACAGTACTAAACCAATATTAGAACCTCAAAACGCCTGATGCACCGCATCGGGCGTTTTGTATTGTAGGCTCGTATGGGGCCTTTTCTGGTTATAGATAGCAATCGACTCTTTGACCA
>CAIMXN010000006.1 GCA_903845455.1 uncultured beta proteobacterium
AGTGGCAATGACAAACCCGTCAAAGAGTTTCTGGGAAAAATCCCGGAAGTAGTCGATATGGAAAACGACATCATTCGCTTTATTGAAAAATGGTTACCCCATTACATTGCTGATGGTCGGAGCTACTTAACAGTTGCGATAGGTTGTACGGGCGGGCAGCATAGATCCGTCTATTTAGTAAATCGCATTAGCGAATACTTCCGTGCGCAACAAAAACTGATAGACATGCAAATTAATTTTTTAGATCGTCACCGCGAGCTAGACTCAAACCCTGCAAAATCAGCTTGATTGGCTGAGGCAAGCCATACTGCCCTAACTTGGCTAGAGGTACCCACTTTAAATCCTCACCCGCAAATGCACACGCTTTGCTTGCTTGAACATGCCAAATTTGCATCCATAAACGTCTGTGGGTAAAAACATGTTTAATCAGTTCTCCCCGCTCCACAGGCTTACACAGTTTTAGCAATGCACTGGCTTTCTCATGGGGTAAAGATAGTCTTAATAAATCTTTTAGGTTCAGCATATCGTCTCTTGCTGTGGCTTTCAATTTGGCCACCCAGGCAGACTCTGGTAAAGACCATAAACCGCCCCAGATTGCTTTGCTCGGACGTTTTTGCAATAAAACATGATTGCCATGACGTAGCAATAGCATGTCGCAATCAAATTCCGGAGACTTGGCCTTGATAGTTTTTTGTGGCAATAGCAGTACTTGATTACTTAAGTTCGCTTGGCACTCTTTTGCAAAAGGACATTTTCTCTCGCCACTCAAACATACGGGCTTGCGAGAAGTACACCAAGTCGCTCCAAAGTCCATTAAGGCTTGGGTATAGATCGGCATCTCTTCTGGCTTAGCAGGCAGGAGTGAGCTTGCTAAGTTCCAGAGTTGATCATTAACAGCCTTATCTTGTAATGCACCATCGATACAAAACAAACGTGCGAGGATACGCTTTACATTGGCGTCTAAGATTGGTGCGCGCTCATGAAAGGCAAATGCAGCAATCGCCCCTGCAGTGGATCGACCAATCCCCTTTAGCTGCTCAAGTAATGCTGGGGCACTCGGAAACTTGCCAGAAAATTGCTCCATGATTTGTTTTGCGCAAACATGCAAATTTCGCGCTCTCGAGTAATAACCCAAGCCAGCCCATTCCGCTAGGACCTCATCGATATCTGCGGCAGCTAATTTCTTCACCGTTGGAAAGCGCCTCATAAAACGTGGATAACGCTCTAGAACAGTAGCAACTTGCGTTTGCTGCAACATGATTTCTGAAACCCAAACTGCATAAGGGTCTCGATTATTCTGCCACGGTAAACCTTGACGACCATCTACCCCATGCCAAGCTATCAGTTTTTTGGAAAAAGTATTGAGCAAAGCCATTTCAGCGCTTTTGACACTGCGGACAAAAATAAGAAGAGCGCTGTCCTTGAACAATTTGCTTAATGGGTGTTTTACACACTTTACAGGCTTGATCTTTACGATCGTAGACTTTGGTCTGCACCATGAAGTGTCCTGGATCGCCTTCACTGTTCACAAAATCCTTAAGGGAGCTACCACCGGCTTCTATCGCCCTCTTCAAAATTAACCTCACTGCTGCAGCCAAGCGAGAACATTGAGAACGTGTCAATTTACCCGCTGCTTTTGCTGGATGAATACCCGCTTCAAACAAGCTTTCTGAGCAGTAAATATTACCAACCCCAACAACGGCTTGGCCTGCTAATAAGAATTGCTTCACAGCAATACTGCGGCCCCGCGAATGCTGATACAAAATGTCAGCACCATGTTCTCCAGAAAATTCTGTTAAGAAAGGCTCTACACCTAATTTGAGTAGCAAAGGATAGCTTTCGATGGGGCCTTTTGATTTGGGGTGCCATAGGACTGCGCCAAATTTTCGGGGGTCATGCAGACGTAGACTGATTTTTCCAAATACAAATATCACACGGTCGTGTATTTTTAATGGTTCACTACTGGGTAGTACTCGCAAAGTACCTGTCATCCCCAAATGTAGCAAAAGATAACCAGTCTCCATCTCGAACAGTAGGTATTTGCCACGGCGTTTGATTGAGATCACTTTCTGACCAGGCAGTATTTTATTCAGTATGCTAGGAACCGGCCAACGCAGACGGCCATCAATCACCTGCACGGCGCTGACTTTGCGGCCCTCAAGGTGTGGTTGAATCCCAAGTCTAGTGACCTCTACTTCTGGAAGTTCTGGCATAAATGGATTGTAGATTCGCGGATTAGAATGTGCTTATGACCAAATTTACGCTTAAGTCCTATTTTCAGGCTTTATTCATTACTACGCTACTGGGAGTTGGAGCATGCCTGCCCCCCTCCTCATTTGCGCAAGCTAGTCGCCCAGAGACTGGCGAGGGTATATTTGAAATCCTTGCCTCGGAAATTGCTTTGCAGCGCGGGGAAGCAGGCTTAGCCTACAACACCTACATCGAGCTGGCACGCCAGAATAGAGATCCCCGTTTGGCACAGCGTGCAATGGAGATTGCTATCGCCGCTGGGTCACCTAAGTTGGCGCTTCAAGCCACCCAACTTTGGGATAACCTCTCTCCACCATCGGAAACGAA
The DNA here is from genome assembly GCA_903845455.1 of uncultured beta proteobacterium. Taxonomy (GTDB): domain Bacteria; phylum Pseudomonadota; class Gammaproteobacteria; order Burkholderiales; family Burkholderiaceae; genus Polynucleobacter. The sequence goes on from CAIMXN010000006.1 coordinate 2,578, forward strand.
GCCAAAAGAGATTCTCATTACCTTGCTAGCATTAAGCCAACATTGGCCCGATGTTGTTAAACCAACCATTGATTTACTCAAACAACAAACCCCAGCAGAAAGAGAAAATATCTTATTACAGTTGCAATCCTTGCTAGCTAAGGCAAATGATGAAACGCAAGCGCTACTGGCCTTTTATGAAATCGTTTCGTCAGTAAAGCCTGAACCAACAGATCCCAACATCTTGTATACGTACGCCATGTCAGCTGAAAAGGCTGGACATGTAGATGTGATGGAAAAAACATTGCGTCAAATTTTGCGCAAGAACCCTAATGATGTTAATTCTCTCAATGCTTTGGGTTACTCTCTGGCGGATCGTAATATCAAACTGAGCGAAGCATTTACCTTGATTAACAAAGCTCATCAACTCTCACCACGCGATGGTTTCATC
>CAIMXN010000007.1 GCA_903845455.1 uncultured beta proteobacterium
GATAGGTAATGAACCTTTGGCATGCTCTGGACGAGCTACATAGACCGGAATTTGAGTGTTGCCAACAGGGATCATTTGCTCTCCAGCAGTAAGACCAGCAAAGTCCGTTTTAATGGCAGCTGCCATTACGGGCTCAGATGCAGGAGCAAAGCCAACACCAATCCCAGTAGCAGCAATTGCAGAGGTCTTCATAAAAGTCCTTCTGTCAGCCTGCATATCTTGTGGATGTGGATTATCTTTTTTGTTCATCATATTTATCCCCAAAACTCGCTTAACTTAGTGAGCCTCTTCCCAATTATCCCCAATACCGATACTCACTAGCAAAGGAACTTTTAAATCAGCAACCGTACACATTAACGCTGGCAATTTTGCCTTGAGTAGATCAATCTCATCCAAAGGTACATCAAATACCAATTCATCGTGCACCTGTAAGAGCATGCGGGTTTTGAGTTGCTCTTTTTCCAACCAATTCTCAACAGCAATCATGGCTAATTTGATTAAGTCTGCAGCAGTCCCTTGCATCGGCGCATTAATTGCAGCACGCTCTGCCCCTTGACGACGAGGTCCATTGGATCCTTTGATCTCTGGTAGCCATAGCCTCCTACCAAATACAGTCTCTACATAACCATTTTCACGCGCCTCTAAACGGGTGCGTTCCATGTATTGCGCGACCCCTGGATAGCGATCGAAATATTTAGCAATGTAATTTTGTGCGGCAGAACGCTCAATTCCTAAATTACCAGCCAAACCGAATGCGCTCATGCCATAAATCAAGCCAAAATTAATCACCTTGGCATAACGACGCTGTTCAGAGTTCACACTATCTAAAGGCACTCCAAAGATTTCAGCAGCAGTAGCTTGGTGAACGTCCTTACCAGCCCTAAATGCGGCAAGTAAGTTTTCATCTTCAGCAATATGCGCCATGATGCGTAATTCAATTTGCGAGTAGTCAGCTGAAAGTAATTTACAGCCATCAGCTGGAATAAATGCCTCCCGAATCCGTCGGCCCTCTTCAGTACGCACTGGAATATTCTGCAAATTGGGATCACTGGATGCAAGGCGTCCGGTCACTGCAGTTGCTTGTGAAAAGTTAGTATGCACACGACCTGTTTTTGGATCGGCCATCCGTGGCAACTTTTCGATATAGGTTGACATTAATTTAGCCAAACTGCGATAGTCCAAAATGCGGGCTGGCAGAGGATAGTCTTCAGCCAATTTTTGCAAGACCTCTTCATCCGTTGAGGGGGCTCCTGATGGCGTCTTCTTAATGACTGGCAACTCCAATTGCCCAAACAAAATTTCTGCGATCTGCTTAGGTGATTGGATATTAAAAGGCTGGCCCGCCAGTTTATGTATCTCACCCTCTAATTCAAGCAAGCGTTTACCAACCTGCTGACCCTGTTTGGCCAATAGTGCTGAATCAATGCGGATACCGTTGCGCTCCATGATGCCGAGCACTCGCATCGCTGGAATCTCAATACTCTCGTATACATAACGTAGACCAGGGCTTACTTCTATTTGTGGCCACAGTTCTAAATGTAGGCGCAAAGTGATATCGGCATCTTCAGCGGCGTAATCCGTAGCAATCTGTAAATCTACCTGATCAAAACCAATTTGATGCACCCCTTTGCCACAAACCTCTTCATAACGAATGGTCTTCACACCCAGATGGCGCTCTGCGAGACTATCCATGTTATGAGGAAGATGGGATTCAAGCACATAAGATTCAAGCAAGGTATCAAACTGAATGCCGCCCAAAGTAATGCCGTAATTGGCAAAGATGTGACTGTCGTACTTTAAGTTTTGACCGACCTTGGCATGAGAAGAACTCTCTAACCATGATCTCATTCGCGACAGCACTAAGTTGCGGTCTAGTTGAGTTTCGCCATTGCGATGGGCCACAGGAATATAACAAGCCTCCCCTGGTTTTACTGATAAAGAAATACCCACCAACTCTGCAGCCAATGCGTCTAAACCAGTAGTCTCGGTATCCACTGCAGTTAAAGATGCGTCTGTAATTTTCTTGAGCCACTTGTCCAGACCAACTTCATCTACTACGCACTCATACTTGCGCTCAATAGCACCATGCAAATCGCTTGTGGTCTGAGATAATAATTTTGTTGGGGCTGAGGCAACCTCTCTAGTTTTTTTTGCAGCGAGCTCATTGGGGGAGATGCCTGGAAGCGGACTCCCTGCTAAATCAAAGACCGCACCTGCTTGCTCAGTCTGGGAGCTAGGATTGGTGAGCTGTTTTTCTACATCGCGCAACCATGTCTTAAAGGCATAACGTTCAAATAATTCACGTAACAGTGGCGCGTCTTCAGGCTTGGCATGCAAATCATCCAAGCTCAGAAGATGAGGATCTAAATCACAATCTATCTTCACTGTGATTAACTCACGTGCTTTAGGAAGCCACTGCAAGCTGGCCCGTAAATTTTCACCTACTACCCCTTTTACTTGCTCAGCATTTGCCATCAAATTATCAAGGTCGCCAAACTCAGCCAACCATTTATTGGCGGTCTTAGGGCCAGCTTTAGGAACACCAGGTACGTTGTCTACTGCATCGCCAATAATAGATAAGTAATCCACAATCCGTTCTGGTGGTACTCCAAACTTTTGGATCACGCCATCAATATCTAATTTTTCATTGGTCATAGTATTAATCAACGTCACTGATGGATTGACGAGTTGTGCCAAATCTTTATCACCAGTCGAAATAATAGTTTCCCAACCAGCCTGAGTCGCTTGGCAAGCTAAAGTACCAATCACATCATCGGCCTCAACTCCGGATACCATTAAAACGGGCCAACCTAAAGCCTTTACCATCGCATGAATGGGTTCAATTTGCCTAACCAGATCCTCGGGCATGGGCGAGCGATGGGCCTTGTATTCGGAGTACATCTCGTCCCGAAAAGTCTTCCCTTTGGCATCAAATACACAGGCAATATGGTCAGCTTTAAGCTCTGATCTGGCCCTGCGCATCATATTGACCATCCCATAAATTGCCCCGGTAGGATCGCCAGCTCCATTTCTGAGGTCAGGCATGGCATGGAAGGCGCGGTAGAGGTAGCTAGAGCCGTCTACTAACAAGAGTCTATGTTTAGTCATACCGCAATCGTACAATCTAGTTGCTAACTTCCCACGGGTCTGGTTTAGGAACCAATCTGGAGTGGGATTAAAAAGGTGAAAAATGATGCACACTCTAACCAACTTATTCAGCCACTCTTGGAGCCAGGCCCTTGTTTTAACAAGCTTTTTTATGGCTTTTAGCCTATTTGGGATGAGCAATGCTAGCGCCCAAAATACCAGCCAAGCCCTGAGCCCTGCCGAGCTCCAACAAATTAATAATCAACCCCTTGCCCCAGCCGTAAGCGCATCTGGAGCCATGAGTGCACCGGAAACGCGCAAACCCAGCTATCAATTTAAAGATGGGAACGGGACTGAAGTGACCGAGTACAAGGATTCAAATAGTCCAACCCAGGTTCAGGTAAAGACCAAGTTAACCACTTATGAAATGTCGCCGCCTGACTCTGTTATGCCAGGCGCCCAATCTGGTGAAAGCAGTCTACTTAGCGTACCTAGCATCAGCATTCCAATTCGATAAGTTATGGCTGTATTTACCCCGATTGAGCTTAGCGACATCTCAGACTGGATCGCACGGGATTTCAATATTGGAGTGGCTACCGCTATTCGCGGCATTCACGGTGGTATCGAGAACTCCAATTTTTTCTTAGATACCGTTCTTGATGGTAAGAAACAAGAATTTGTTTTAACCATCTTTGAAAGGTTGTCGGCAGAGCAACTCCCCTACTATCTCGAGCTCATGGGGCACTTGGCAAATAAAGGTATCACCGTTCCAAAACCCATCAGAAATAAAGATGGCGTGATTTTGTTTTCACTCAAAGGTAAGCCAGCAGCCATCGTCAGCAAACTGCCAGGACTATCAAGGCTAGAACCTGAAATAAAACACTGTACATTGGTAGGCGAAATGCTTGCAAAAATGCATTTGGCGGGCACTGATTTTCCTAAAACACAAGCAAACTTGCGCAGTCTCTCTTGGTGGCAAAAAACCGTACCTCAAGTACTAATTCATTTAAATGAGAGTCAAAAAAAGTTACTTACCAGCGAATTAGCAACTCAAGAAATCTTCTTTGCTTCAAGTGCATATGCTGCACTCCCTCAAGGCGCAAGTCATTGTGATCTCTTTAGAGATAACGTCTTATTTGATCCACAGGACACTTCTGACACATCGCAAGATCGATTAGGCGGCTTCTTTGACTTCTATTTCGCCGGCACCGATAAGTGGCTATTTGATTTAGCAGTGACGGTAAATGACTGGTGTTTGGCTAGCAACAAAAAAGATTTGGATCCTGCTCGCTTTAATGCGCTAATGGATGCCTACCAATCCGTGCGCCCTCTTACTGCCGATGAAAAATCTAGCTGGTCAATGATGGTCCGCGCGGCTGCCTTGCGCTTCTGGATCTCTCGCTTATGGGATTTTTATTTACCGCGTGATGCGCAGATGTTGACGCCGCATGACCCAAGCCATTTCCAACATATTCTCTTAAGTCGCCAAGCCATATGAAACTAAACTCAGTCGCCCCTAAAGAGGGTTACACCTGGATACGCCAAGGTATTTGGCTATTTAAGCAAAGCCCCATTGGATTTTTGATGCTGGTCTTTATGTACGTGTTTCTTGCACAGTTGGCAGTGCTTGTGCCAGTGATTGGTGTCTTTACTGTTTTGGTTCTAACACCAACTTTGTCTGTTGGCTTCATGACTGCCTGTCGCCAGGCCATTCAAAAAGAACGTATTCGACCCATGGTGTATTTAGTTGCTTTACAGTCAACCACGATTGTGCGTAAAAGAATTCTGCAATTAGGGCTTATTTATGCAGCACTCATTTTGGCGCTCAGTTTTGTACTCAGCTTGCTGGTAGATTTTGAATTACTACTTCCGATCATGACGAGTGACAAACCCATCACCCCCGAAGCAGTTCGCCAAATTTATTTAGTCTTATTTTTTGGCGCTATTCTTTACATCCCAGTTGCTATGCTGATGTGGTTTTCGCCAATATTGGTAGCTTGGGAAGAGATGTCTGTTCCTCAAGCGCTCTTCTCTAGTTGTATAGCCTGCTGGACTAATCGTGGCGCATTCTTCTTATATCTAGCCATCTGGAGCGCGGTCTTGATCGCCATGCCACTTTTAGTAGGCGCTACATTTGACTTAATCAATCTTGGGCAGGCAGCATCATTTATCATCGCCCCGCTCTCTATGGCAGGGCTGACCGTGATGCATTGTTCTTTCTTTGCCACTTGGAAAGCCTGCTTTGCAGATAAAGAAGAGGCTACGCTCTTAGCTTAAATGAACGGCTATTGATTATTCAATCAATAGCACTTAGTTTTGCAATACTCAATTGCAACCATTTCACACCATGTCGCTTAAAGCTGACTTGAGCACGCGCATCAGTATCACTACCTTCTAAACCGGTCACACGCCCCTCACCAAACTTAGTATGAAATACATTTTGCCCAATGGTAAATGGGTAGTTCCCGCGTGGCGGTGAAGCGAGTCTTTGAACTGTTGTAGAGGCAGAACCCACTCGCCCTGTGCGCGCAGGTGTCTGACCATAAGTTTGATGTCGTACTTGCTGGCGCTCGTTACCAGAATCAAAGAAGTCATTCGATTCATATTCGCGTTGACGCGTATAGCCATCCTGCCAAGTTGACCCCGAACTTCTACCGCCCCAGCGAGCATCCTTTGCTTTTGGTGTCAGCCATTTAAGTGATTCAGCTGGTAACTCTTCCAAAAAACGCGACGGCATGTTGTAGCGCACCTGGCCATGCAGCATGCGTGACTGAGTATGGGAGAGATACAAACGTTCTTTGGCCCTAGTGATCGCCACATACATTAAGCGACGTTCTTCTTCTAAACCATTGTGCTCATTCACGCTATTCTCATGCGGAAATAAACCCTCTTCTAAGCCAGTAATAAACACGGCAATAAACTCCAGACCCTTGGCTGAGTGAACCGTCATTAACTGCACGGCATCTTGCCCAGCTTGGGCCTGATTATCGCCAGCCTCCAAAGATGCATGCGATAAGAATGCTGCGAGCGGGGAAACCTCAACTACACCTGGCTCATTCTCACCAGGCAACATCGCTGCAGCAGCATCTTGACCATAACCTTCTTCGGCAATGAAAGCAGTTGCGGCATTAACCAACTCTTGTAAATTTTCAACACGGTCTTGACCTTCTCGTTCTGTCAAATAGTGCTGAATCAATCCACTATTCTGAATCACGAATTCAACAGTCTCAGGCAAAGTGTTATGGCGTGTTGCTTCACGCATGTGATCAACCAAACGCACAAAGCCACTGAGTGATGTGCCAGCTTTTCCAGTTAAAGTAGTGGCTGCCAAATATAAAGAACATTGTTGAGCTCTTGCCTCATCTTGCAAAGCTTCAATCGAACGCGCACCAATACCGCGAGTTGGGAAGTTCACAACTCGCGAGAAAGATGTATCGTCATTGGGATTTTCCAAGAGACGCAAATAAGCCAATGCATGTTTAATTTCCGCACGCTCGAAGAATCGTAAGCCACCATATACACGATAAGGAATGGCAGCCGAGAACAAAGCATGCTCGATGATGCGTGATTGAGCATTGCTCCTATAAAGCAGGGCAATCTCAGTACGCTTAATACCGCTATTAACCAGAGCCTTGATTTCATCAACGAGCCAAGCAGCTTCAGCGTGATCACTGGCAGCATCAAAGATTCGTACGGGCTCCCCATGACCAGCATCAGTACGTAGATTTTTTCCTAGACGTTCGGTGTTATTTGAAATCAGATGATTGGCAGCATCTAAGATGTGGCCATGTGAACGATAGTTCTGTTCCAACTTCACCATCATTGGATGAAATTGTTTTTCATAGAGGCGCATGTTCTCTACATCAGCCCCGCGGAAGGCATAAATACTTTGGTCATCATCACCCACTGCGAAGACGGCACTAGTGCCAGCACCACTCACGTTCGCCTTGCTAGTATCGTGACCAGATAGTAGTTTTAACCAGGCATATTGGAGCGCATTGGTATCTTGAAACTCATCGATCAGAATATGACGGAAGCGTTCTTGGTAATGTGTCCGAATAGATTCATTGTGTTTGAGCAATTCATAACTGCGCAATAACAACTCTGCAAAATCTACTACACCTTCGCGTTGGCACTGAGCATCGTAGGCTTCGTAAAGTTGTGCCATTTTGGCCTGAAAATCATCGCCCGAATCAAGATCGCGAGCACGCATACCGCGTTCTTTGGCATGGGAAATAAAGTATTGAAGTTGTTTAGGTGGATATTTCTCATCATCTACCTTCAAACCCTTTAAAAGGCGCTTGATAGCCGATAACTGATCTTGGGTATCCAAAATCTGAAATGTCGATGGCAAACCAGCTTCTTTGTGGTGCGCCCGCAATAAACGGTTGCAAAGGCCATGAAAAGTCCCAATCCACATCCCCCGAATATTGATAGGCAACATAGCACTAAGGCGTAACATCATCTCTTTAGCAGCCTTATTGGTGAAGGTCACCGCCAATACGCCAATGGGTGAAATCTGACCGGTTTGGATCAACCAGGCTATACGGGTAGTGAGGACGCGGGTTTTGCCGCTACCTGCCCCGGCCAAAATTAAGCCTGATTGGGCCTGGCCATTTTCATTTACGGGCGGGAGGGTCACTGCCTCGCGCTGTTCTAGGTTGAGGTTCGCGAGCAAGTCTGAGTACATCGTCCCAATTATAATTTGCCTCTTATGCCAAATGCTTCGAATACCCCTAATTCACCAGTAAGCAGTCCCGCGGACCAGCTTGCTAAATCCTACGAACCCGCCCCCATAGAAGCCCATTGGGGGCCAGAGTGGGAAAGCAGAGGCATTGCCACAGCCTCACTCGAAGAAGGCCAGGCAGACTTTAGTATTCAGCTACCGCCGCCAAATGTTACTGGCACCCTCCATATGGGTCACGCCTTTAACCAAACCATCATGGACGGCTTGGTACGTCATGCTCGTATGTCCGGCAAAAACACCTTATGGGTGCCCGGCACCGACCATGCTGGTATTGCTACTCAAATCGTGGTTGAGCGTCAGCTCGATGCACAAAAAATATCTCGACACGATTTAGGTCGAGAGAAGTTTCTCGAAAAAGTTTGGGAATGGAAAGAAAGTTCTGGCTCTACTATTACTCGCCAGATTCGTCGTCTTGGTGCTTCGATTGATTGGAGTCGTGAATATTTCACGATGGACAGCAAGATGTCCAAAGCGGTAGTTGAAGTATTTGTCCGTCTGCATGAGCAAGGATTAATTTACCGCGGTAAACGTTTAGTCAACTGGGATCCGGTTTTAGGTACGGCGGTTTCCGACTTAGAAGTTGTGAGCGAAGAAGAGGATGGCTCGATGTGGCACATCCGCTACCCACTCACTGATGGCTCTGGCCACCTAACGGTTGCTACTACTCGCCCAGAAACCTTATTGGGTGACGTAGCTGTGATGGTGAACCCTGAAGATGAACGCTATCAGCACCTCATTGGTAAGTCGGTCAATCTGCCACTCTGCGCTCGTGAGATCCCGGTCATTGCCGATGACTATGTTGATCTGAACTTTGGTACCGGCGTGGTGAAGGTAACCCCTGCCCATGACTTCAATGACTATGCAGTTGGTCAGCGTCATCAATTACCACTCATCAACATTCTCACCTTGGATGCCAAGGTAAATGAAAATGCACCTACTGTCTATCAAGGCATGGAGCGTTTTGCGGCTCGCAAACAAATCATTGCGGATTTAGATGCCGCAGGCCTCTTAGAAAAAGTACAGCCCCATAAATTGATGGTGCCGCGCGGCGATCGTACCCACACCATCATTGAGCCCATGCTTACTGACCAATGGTTTGTAGCGGTCTCCAAGCCAAGTCCTGATAATCAATATCAACCTGGTTCATCAATTGCTGGCGCTGCATTAGATGCAGTTACCAAGGGCGATATTAAACTCGTGCCAGAAAACTGGATTAGCACTTACACCCAATGGCTTGCGAATATCCAAGACTGGTGTATCTCACGTCAATTGTGGTGGGGCCATCAAATCCCCGCTTGGTATGGCGATGATGGACAGATCTTTGTAGCTCGCTCTGAAGAAGAAGCAAAAGCAAAAGCTACAACCATTGGCTATACCGGTACACTCCAGCGCGATCCTGATGTGCTAGATACCTGGTTTAGCTCTGCGCTCGTCCCCTTCAGTTCATTAGGTTGGCCAGAAGAAACTCCTGAACTCAAACACTTCCTGCCTTCATCTGTCTTGGTTACTGGCTTTGACATCATCTTCTTCTGGGTGGCACGCATGGTGATGATGACCTGCCACTTTACCGGTAAAGTACCTTTCAATACGGTATACGTTCATGGTTTAGTACGTGACTCCGAAGGTCAGAAGATGAGTAAGTCCAAAGGTAATACCTTGGACCCGATTGATCTGATTGACGGCATCAAAATTGAAGAGTTAGTTGGCAAGAGAACTTCTGGCTTGATGAATCCAAAACAAGCTGACAGCATTGGCAAAAAAACCAAAAAAGAATTCCCGGAAGGTATTCCTGCATTTGGTACTGACGCCCTGCGCTTCACTTTTGCATCACTTGCTTCGCTTGGGCGCAATATCAACTTTGATCAGAAACGTTGCGAAGGTTATCGTAACTTCTGTAACAAACTCTGGAATGCAACACGCTTCGTTCTCATGAACTGCCCTGGCAATAATGAAGAAAATGGTCTTGCGCCTTGTGATAATCAATGCGGTCCAGATGGCTACTTAGATTTCTCTCCTGCCGATCTCTGGATTGTTTCTTTATTACAAAGAACTGAAGCCGATGTTGCCAAAGGTTTTGAAAATTACCGTTTCGACAATATCGCCTCTAGCATCTACCAATTTGTTTGGGATGAGTACTGCGACTGGTATCTTGAGCTCGCTAAGGTTCAACTCCAAACTGGCACACCAGCCCAGCAACGAGCAACACGCCGTACTTTATTGCGTGTTCTAGAAACCATCTTGCGCATGGCGCACCCACTCATTCCCTTCATCACTGAATCACTTTGGCAAACCGTTGCCCCCATATCTGGCAAAGAACTTGCTAAACAAGAAAAGCAAACAATTGCCTTGCAGCCTTATCCAGTTTCTCAGCCAGAGAAAATAGATGGGAAGAGTGAAGCTTGGGTTGCCCAAATTAAGTCTATCGTTGACGCCTGCAGAAACCTGCGCGGTGAGATGCAAGTTCCGCCCGGACAAAAAGTACCACTCTGGATTAGCGGGCCTGAGACATTCTTAAAACAAGCCACTCCTTATCTCACTGCCTTGGCCAAATTATCTGAAGTCAAAATCTACCAAGATGAATCTGCTTTAGAAAAAGATGC
>CAIMXN010000008.1 GCA_903845455.1 uncultured beta proteobacterium
GATGATATCTTTGCTACGATCTTTAATCTTAATATAGCCGTCAGGATTCATCACAGCCAAGTCACCGGAATGGAACCAGCCGCTCTCAAAAGCTTCTGTAGTCGCCTTCTCGTTTTTTAAGTAACCCTTCATGGTGATATTGCCCTTAAACATAATCTCACCCATCGTTTCGCCATCGGCTGGTACAGACTCCATCGTTTCTGGGTTAATTACCGCGATCGCTTGTTGCATGTGGTAGCGCACACCTTGCCGTGCATTTAAATTTGCGCGTTCACTAATGTCTAAATTACTCCACTCATCTTGCTGAACACAAATGGCGGCAGGACCATAGGTCTCCGTTAAGCCATATACATGAGTTAAATTAAAACCCAACTTCTCCATGCCTTCGATAATGGCTGCTGGGGGCGCAGCACCAGCAATCAGACCTTTAACCCCTTTGGGTAATCCTACCTTCATCTCTTCTGGGGCATTGACCAAAAGGTTATGCACGATTGGGGCGGCGCAGTAGTGGCTAACCTGATGCTCTTTAATTGCTGCAAAAATATTCTGAGCATCTACACGACGCAGACAGATATTAATGCCAGCACGAGCTGCAATAGTCCAAGGAAAACACCAACCATTGCAATGGAACATCGGTAAAGTCCATAAGTAGATTGGATGCTTAGTAATATCCCAATCTAAAATATTGGATACCGCATTAATCGCTGCGCCGCGGTGATGGTAAACAACCCCCTTTGGGTTGCCAGTAGTTCCAGAGGTATAGTTCAGACAAATAGCCTGCCACTCATCTGTGGGTACCTGCCACGCATACTGTGGATCGCCCTTGGCCAATAATTGTTCATAAGTCAGCTTACCCAACCTTTCGCCAGGCACATCAAACTCTTTTTCCTCAACATCAATCACCAAAAAATCCCGACCACTTTCTTTCTTGGCAATCTCAAGCGCTTTTTTCATGGTCCCAGAAAACTCCGGATCAACGATCACCACTTTTGCCTCGCCATGATTCAGCATGAAGGCTATTGATTCTGGATCTAGACGGGTATTAAGGGCATTTAAGACAGCACCAACCATGGGTATGCCAAAGTGCGCCTCAACCATTGGGGGTGTATTAGGTAACATCACAGCCACAGTGTCACCAAGTCCAATGCCATGCTGACTTAAGGCACTGGCAAGGCGGCGGCAACGCTCATAGGTCTGCTGCCAGGTTTGACGTAATTTGCCATGAACAACCGCTAAGCGATTTGGGTAAATCTCAGCCGATCGCTCTAAAAATAATAGCGGTGTAATAGGAGTGAAGTTCGCTGAATTACGCTCCAAACTTTGTTCATAAATATTTGCCATTTTTACCCTTGAGGTTTATTTTTTTAATTAGAGGTCTGCCAAGGTTCGAACGTGCGCCACCACACTACGACCTAAAGCGGAGAGGTTGTAACCACCTTCTAGACAGCTCACTATCCGTCCTTGAGCAAATTGATCTGCAATCTCTTTTAATTGTTTGGTGATCCACACATAATCATCTTCCACCAAGCCCATTTGCCCTAAATCATCTTCCCGGTGAGCATCAAAACCTGCAGAAATAATCATGAGTTGTGGCTCGAAATCCCGTAAGCGTGGCAGCCAGCGCTCTTGAACAATTGAACGCACTACGTCACCGCGAGTTGAAGCAGGCAATGGAACATTCACCATATTGTTTGCTCCATCCAATCCACTATAGGGATAAAAAGGATGCTGAAAGAAACTACACATCAAGACATTGGGGTCATTGAAAAACGCAGCCTCAGTACCATTACCATGATGCACATCAAAATCAATGATCACCACGCGTTCAATCCCATATTGCTCCATGGCGTAGCGAGCAGCGATGGCAACATTATCAAAAACACAGAAGCCCATGGAGCGCGTAGGCTCAGCATGATGTCCTGGTGGCCTTACTGCGCAAAAGACATTTTGGACTTCACCCTTCATGACGGCATCTACACCCGCAATCGCAGCGCCTGCTGCACGCAAGCATGCTCTCCAAGTATGGGGATTCATAATGGTGTCACCGTCGAGCATAAAATAACCGCTCTCAGGAGCGCGCTCTTTTACAAAAGCAATATGATCAGGACTATGCACCAACTCCAATTGATCTTCTGTAGCCAATGGCGCATCTAAATGATGCAAAAATTGATTTATCCCACTTCGAATGAGCTGATCATTAATAGCTTGAATGCGCTCCGGGCATTCGGGGTGATGACTGCCCATCTCATGTTTTAGAAAATCTGGATGAGTTATGTATCCTGTTGTCATTACTTAAAACTTTCAATAGCAATACTACAATTTTGTTAATTCAATAAACGTGCCATCTACCCAAAGCTGACTTCACTTGAATATCTGTTTCCATGTCTCCAGCATCATCCTAGTTCTGCTTCTGGGAGCATGCTCTAGCACCCCCACACAACAAAGTAATCCCAATCAGCCTATCGTAAACCAAACTGACGAGACAGGATCTGAGCCCCTCTTTTCCGAAAATATTCAGGAATTACTGGCTCAGGTAGCGCAAGCTCAAGAAATACCCCTGGCCACCCTTGAATCTGGCTTTCTGGATGCTAAGACGATTTCCTCTATCCGCAAATTGGTATTACCCCCATCCGGGACTTTTAAGAAAAATTGGGTGGCTTACCGCAAGCGCTTTATTGAGCCCATCAGATTAAAAGCTGGAAAAGCCTTTTGGGAGCAAAACCAGCTATTTTTAAGCCAGATTGAACAAGAATCCGGAGTGCCGGCTGAGATCATCGTGGCTATTATTGGTATAGAAACCATTTATGGTCGCCAAACTGGTAACTTTAGGGTTAAAGACGTGTTATCAACCCTTGCTTTTAGTTACCCTGATACGCCCAATAAAGTGAGTCGTGAGCAACTATTTAAAGATCAGCTCAAAGAGCTCATCTTAATGTGCTGGTTAGATGCGGGGGGCAAGCTCCCTGCTAAAAATAGCCTTAAAGACTTCAATAGCGGACACTTTAGCGCATGCCTTAATCAAAACAGCTCCTACGCTGGCGCAATCGGCTTACCGCAGTTCATGCCTAGTAGTATCAGAAGCTTCGCAGTGGATGGAGATGGGGATGGCCGTATCGATCTAAAACTCAGCCCAAAAGATGCCATTGCCAGCGTTGCTCACTTTCTGAAAAAACATGGCTGGCAGCCCGGCATGCCTATCTCCTTTCCAGTTCAGGACTCGGGTTTAGCAGAAGCCAAGATGCTGGCTGATGGCGAACCTCAACTTAAATACTCTATTGAGGAGCTCGTTAGTAAAGGAATTCTGAAGCCAGAGCAAGGTGATCTTCAAGCCGGTGGCGTCGCACCACAAAACAAGGGATTTATTGTTGATTTGCCCTACCCCGATACAGACGGCACAGATCAAGTTCACTACGTAGTAGGCTTAAATAATTTTCTGACCATCGTGCAATACAACCGCAGTTATTTTTATGCGCAAAGCGTTGTTGAATTTGCAGTAGCCTTAGGCTACCAAAATCAGAGCGCCGTTCCTGTGAGTAATACTGCAAAAGGAATGAAGACAACAGAAGATCGCATAGCGAAAACCAAAAAAACCAAGACCAAGAAAAAGCCCAAGGCATCTTAGAAATACTACAGCAAACTTAAACTGGAAATACTCCAGTAGATAGGTAACGATCACCACGATCGCAAACAATAAATACAATTGTCGCGTTCTCAACTTGCCGCGCAATACGCAAAGCCACTACTAGAGCTCCGCCAGCCGAGATGCCACAAAAGATACCCTCTTGTGCAGCCAGACGACGCGCCATTTCTTCTGCATCAGCCTGAGTCACATACTCAATACGATCAACCCTATCACCCTGGTAGATTTTAGGGAGGTACTCTGGGGCCCATTTGCGAATCCCAGGAATTTGCGAACCGTCCTCAGGTTGCGCGCCAATAATTTGAATAGCGGAATTCATTGACTTGAGATAGGTCGACACTCCGGTAATCGTACCTGTCGTTCCCATTGCTGAAATAAAATGGGTAATCTGTCCATCGGTATCGCGCCAAATCTCTGGGCCAGTTGTTTCCAAATGTATGCGCGGATTATCTGGGTTAGCAAACTGATCTAGTAATTTACCGCGCCCTTCTTTTTGAAGTTGCATAGCGTAATCTCTAGCAAACTCCATGCCACCAGATGCAGCCGTCAGAATCAATTCAGCGCCATAGGCAGCCATACTTTGACGGCGCTCAATACTTTGATTTTCTGGCATCACCAAAACCATTTTGTAACCAAGCATCGCTGCGGTCATTGCCAATGCAATACCCGTATTACCACTGGTAGCTTCAATTAAGGTATCGCCAGGTTTAATTTCGCCGCGTTCTTGTGCGCGCATGATCATCGACAGCGCAGGTCGGTCCTTCACCGACCCGGCTGGATTATTTCCTTCCAACTTACCCAAAACGACATTGCCACGACCCTCATTCTCAAGGCCAGGGATACGTTGCAGACGAACCAGTGGCGTATTGCCCACCGTTTGTGAAATGGTTAAGTAAGAAGGTGTACTCATTAAGGCATTTTAGCCGTAAGCCCACCTAAATGCGTAAGGGCTTAATTACGGCGACCTGCTCCTTCGCGATCCGTATAAGGGCGAGAACTGTTTTGACCACGAGAACCACGTCGGTTATTACTGGCACCTTCTTTCTTGGTCTTGCCATTGGGTTCACGAAATGAGCCAGGGGCTTCAATGGTTAAACCGTTATCCACCATTTTTTCAACTGATTTCATACCAATACCACGTACACGCTTTTGCAAATCATTAGCATCTTGAAAATGGCCTCCATCAAGTCGTTCCGTGATGATTGTTTTAGCTTTAGAAGGGCCTATTCCTTTGATGCTCTCTAATTCAGTTTGAGTAGCAGTATTCACATTAATTGGTGAAGCGAAAGCAGAAGAAAGCCCCCCTCCTGAAAGGGCTAATATTGCAGAAAATGCTGCTGCTTTTAATAAACGTTGAGCGCTGCCTAGCGGTAAGTAATGAGTCATCTTTTCTCCAGTTGTTAATAAAAGA
>CAIMXN010000009.1 GCA_903845455.1 uncultured beta proteobacterium
TCTTTCTGGAGAGCTTGAGCCGGATGGCATATAAACCGATATCACCGAGAGCTGTTTAAAGCGTGCTTCCACATACCGACCTTCAGCATCAAACTCCTCATTACCGTACCCATAGAGCACGTCATCGGGTTTGTGGGGCGTATAGAGGCCACAGCCGCTATACCCTTTTTTCTCGGCATGATGAAAGTAGCCATGTAGACCATCAGGATTAAGGATGACGTCTTCTAAATCATCGCGTTGAGCCTTGAGCTCTTGCATGCAGATGAAATCCGCCTTCTGTTTGAATACCCATGGCAGGAAGCCTTTTTTGACTGCAGAACGGATACCGTTGAGGTTGGCGGAAATGATGCGTAACATGTAGTCCTATGAGCTCAGAAAATTCTAATCAAGTTAACTTTATTCGTTTTGCCCTAGAGGCAAAGGTTTTGTCGTTTGGGGAGTTTAAAACTAAAGCTGGTCGACTCTCTCCTTATTTCTTTAATGCAGGCGGCTTTAATGATGGAGCACGCCTCAGTGCCTTAGGTCGTTATTACGCTAAAGCCTTGCAGGAGTCTAAGGTTGATTTCGATATGCTATACGGCCCAGCTTATAAGGGCATCACGCTTGCTGCTGCTACAGCAATTGCTTTAGCGGATGGTGGTCGTAATGTGCCCTATGCCTATAACCGTAAGGAAGCTAAAGATCACGGTGAGGGGGGGACGCTGGTAGGCGCTCCGGTCCAAGGCAAGGTGGTGATCGTAGATGACGTGATTTCTGCTGGGACTTCAGTGCGGGAGTCAGTTGAGCTGATTCGTGCTGCTGGTGCGCAGCCTGCTGCAGTGCTGATTGCCTTAGATCGGATGGAGAAGTCAGGTACTGCTACTGAGATTGGCGATAAGTCTGCAGTGCAGGCAGTTGAGAAAGAATTTGGCTTGCCGGTTATTGCGATTGCCAATCTTGCAGATTTAATGGCTTTCTTAACGGCATCTAGTGATGCAGAGCTAACAAATTACTTACCAGCAGTGAAGGCTTATCGCGAGAAGTATGGGATTTAAGCGGTCTTGCTTAAATCTCTATTTCGCCTTCAAAGACCGTAACAGCAGGGCCTGTCATGACGACTGGCTGAGCGACATCATTTACCATTCCACCCCACGCTACCTGCAAGTCGCCGCCGCGCGTATGTACTTTGACTGGTGAGTCCAACATACCGCGACGAATGCCAGAAACCACCGCAGCGCAAGCACCCGTTCCACAGGCAAGTGTTTCACCAGCACCACGCTCAAAGACACGCAGTTTGATTTCCTTGCGATTGATGATTTCCATATAACCTGCATTGACCCGTTTTGGAAATGCAGGATGCTTTTCAATGAAGGGGCCTTCCTCATTTACTGGCGCACTATCAACATCACCCACCACTTGAACTGCATGTGGGTTGCCCATCGATAGTACGCTGATCCAGTCATCATGAGCGCCAGGATTGTTGCCAATCGGAAGCGCATAGAGCATCTCATGAAACTCCTGTTTGCTAGCTAAGCCATGCGCTTGAAAAGGAATATGGTGATGTTCAAAAATTGGTGCACCCATGTCTACCTCTACTTGCCCGTTTGGATGGGACTTGAGCGTAAGAACGGTATGCTCGACTTCAACCCGCAGAGGATTCTTGGTAGAGAGGCCTTGATCCAATACAAAGCGAACAAAACAGCGTGAGCCATTTCCGCATTGCTCTACTTCCCCACCGTCAGCATTGAAGATGCGATAGCGAAAATCTGTATCTGGACGAGTGGCTTTTTCTACTAATAAAATCTGATCTGCACCAATGCCAAATTGACGATGCGCAATTTTCTGCCATTGTTCGCGAGTGATATTGCTCAGATCTTGATCAATCCCATTAAGCACAATGAAATCATTACCTGCACCATGCATTTTGGTGAAACGGATTTTATGTGCGGGGTTGCTTGAATTCGTGCTCAAAAGAATTTTCGTTTAGTGAGTAGTGTTAGTTATAGAGGCTTGGCTCGCCAGGTGGCCTATGTTTGAAGCGTTTGTGTACCCAATAGTACTCTGCCGGTCTTTGGCGAACAAGTTCTTCTATATATTGGTTTAGACGTGCTGTATCTGCCTGCATATCATCGCTAGGAAAATTAGGGAGGGGCTCACTAATATTGCAGGTGTAGCCTCTGCGATCCTCGTTTAGGGTAGTGGTCATGAGGCAGACTTCTGCGCCACTCAGTTTTGCTAAGCGCGAGACAGATGTAATGGTATTCGTTTGAATGCCAAAGAAAGGCACAAAAACAGAATCTCTAGGGCCAAGGTCAATATCAGGCGCAATAAAAATAAAGTTACCAGATTGAATTTCTCGCAGGAGATCGCGTAAGCGACTCTGCCTTTCAATCGATTTGCCGCCAAAGCGATTGCGCCATTCAATCATCTTTTGATTAAAAAAAGGATTCTTCATATTTTGATAAAGACCCGCACCTCGGGGCCAATCGTGTTGGCTCGCCAGCACGGAGAGTGTCATAAAGCCACCTTCAAGCCCTACAAAGTGCGGGTTGATTAATAAGCGCGGCTTGCGATCTCCTAAATTAATGGCAGATTTGATCGTCACAATATCGGTAATTTGCTGGCCACTCCCAAGCCAGATGCGGCTTCTTTCGATGACGCTGCGTCCGAATAATTTCCAGTGCTCGAGCGCAAGGGAATGAATTTCCTGTTCGCTGAGATTTGGAAAACACATGCGCAGATTGGTTTTAACTACTTTTGCACGTTCATTGGGAATGTGGGCAGCAAGCCAGCCAAGGGCATAGCCAATATAGATTGTGAGCGTATAAGGAAGAAAGGCAAAGAGGCGCAGTAGGTTTAGCGCCAGAAAGTTGAAAAGGTTTTGTAACCAGGTCATCATCGGTAATAAATTGATTAATTTATTTTTAATCCTGTGGTGGCAACTCTGCACCGGCGGGATGCTTATAGCGGTTGTATGACCAAATAAATTGTTCTGGGGCTATCAATATTGCATCTTCAATAGCAGTATTTAATTCCTTGGCCGCAGTATTGGCGTCACTCGAAAACGAATCCAAGCGCTTGGCGTTAATAATCCACCCCTTACCAATGGCACGTCGTTTTGCTGTAAACATGACTGCTGGGGTGTTGTGACGATTCGCAAGGCGAATGGGCAGGGTAGTGGTATAGGCAGGGCGCCCAAAAAAATCTGCCCAAATGCCATCGCCCCCACTGGGGACTTGATCAGGAAGAATAGCAATTGCCTCGCCTTTCGAAAGAGCCCGCGTCATTTGGCGTACGCCGTTTAGGTTGGTTGGCACAAAATGCATATTAGGGTAGGCACGACCCTCTTCTACAACCTCATTTAGCCATTCTTGGCGAGAAGGGCGGTACATGATAGTTGCGGGGAAATGACCCGCAAGAAAGCGGGGAATAATTTCAAAGCCGCCTAAATGCGGACAGAGGATGATCATCCCCTTGCCTTCGGACATAGCATTCTGCACGACATTCCAGTTATGGACCGTTGTAGTGGCCAAGGCTTTTTTAGAGTTACGCCATATCCAAAGACTATCTGCAAAGAGCATTCCAGACTGTGTAACAGCAGTCCAAAGCTTGGATTGAAGGCGATTATTTTTAATAACGGCGCCATACTGGGCATTAAATAGGTGGCGGTATTGTTTGGACCCAAGGTACGCCAAAACACCCAAAAACCCTCCAAGAACCTGAACTGCCGCAAGGGGAAAGGAGGCAATTGTTTTGAGGCTCAGCTTAAGAAGTCGTTTTTGCACCTCTCAATGATATTCAATGCTGGCTATAAGGACAAATTTAGTATTTGGCTTGATAAATTTGCTGCATTTCAGCTAGAATTACCATATCGCCGAGTTAAGACAACTTGCAGGGCGATTCAAAAATTCTGCTAAAGCGTCGCCGTTGTGATTCCTGGCACGTCGAGTTGTCCCATAGATCGTGTTAATTTTTTAAGGAATATGCAA
>CAIMXN010000010.1 GCA_903845455.1 uncultured beta proteobacterium
CCTCAACAGACCTTCTGCTTGACAGATAGAGTACGCCATTTTTCCCAGAGGATTCGGAATGAGGCTCTTGGGCGCCTAAGTAAAAAATATCGCCGGTCCGATAAAGCACACTTTCACCTTCAATGATCAATTCAAGATCGCCTTCCAAGATTAGTGCGTACACCTCAAAAGGATGTGAGTGCTCTTCTAAGGATGCGCCTGGTTCGCGCCGAACTTCCACAGGGTCTGGATAACCCTCCTCCATCAACATCTGTAAGAACTCAGTCTTGGTCATGGCTAAATGATAGTTTCAAAAGTGTTGGTCACTTCTGCTTGACAGTCACAAAAACAAAAGCCTAGTCCATCGCTGAACTAGGCTTTTTAAGAATGCGCGTGAAAATTACTTCTTAGCTTCCATCGCTTCTTTTGTAGCTGTGATCTCTTTACGACGCTCTTTGCATGCGCCAGCAATTTCTTGCAATGCTTTACGAGCACGGGCAGCAGATGCCTTAATACCTTTTTCAATAAACTTATCATTCTCTGCCTTGTATGTTTCAAAAGCAGCTAGCAATGTATCGTGTTGTGACATCTTGTCTCCTCTTTTAATGTTCAATTACAAATGCCAAATCAGTATATAACCATAAAAACAAGAACGATTGAGGGTTTGGATCAGGGATAACTCTTAGAAGCGACACATCAGACAAAATGTTTAAATTACAGAAAACTATCCTAGAAATAGCAAAAATGCTCAAAAATATCCTTTTTTTACTAATTACTAGCGTACTTTCGATGTCAGCGGGGGCGCAAAGCAGCTCTTGGCCTTCTTCAAGCAAGCCGATCACCTTTATTAACCCCTTTCCCCCGGGTGGAGCGGTAGACGCTTTTGGGCGCCCTTTAGCTAAGCAGCTCTCTACTCAATTGAATGCTTCCATTGTGGTCGACAATCGTGGCGGTGCTGGTGGAACCCTAGGTGCTGCAGTTGCAGCAAAAATGGCTCCTGATGGTTACACCTGGCTTCTTGGTGCAGTGCATCACTCAATCGCCCCGAGCATGTACACGAATCTGTCTTACGACATTACAAAAGATTTCGAACCAATAGCCATTATTGGCAGCGTGCCTCACGTGATTGTTGTTAACCCAAACAAATTTCCTAAGAATGATTTGAAATCGATCATCGAAGAAATTCGTAAGCACCCAGGAAAATATAATTACGCATCAACTGGTAATGGCACCTCACAGCATTTAACTGGTGAATTATTTAAGATGCAAAACAAATTATTCATTACACATATCCCGTATCGGGGAACAGGACCAGCATTGCAAGATTTAGTTGCAGGCCAAGTGGATATGATGTTTGATACCTTAGCAGGTGCTGCGCCATTCATTAAGAATGGTCAGTTAATTGGGGTAGCTGTTGCCACCCAAAAACGAGTCGATGCTTTTCCAAATCTACCTACCGCCCAAGAGTTGGGAATAGCGAACTTTGTAGTGTTTAGTTGGTATGCTATGTGGGCCATTAAAGGCACCCCAAAAGATATTATTGAGAAAATGAGTACTGAAGTACAAATTGCGCTCGCCTCACCAGAAATTAAGGAGCGTTGGGCGTCCATGGGCGCTATCACACCTAAGATGACACGCCAGGAATTAGCAGTCTTTATCAATCAAGAAATTGTGCGTTGGAATGACGTTGTTAAAAAATCTGGCGCAAAGTTAGATTAGTTTTTTAATTCACACTATTTATTTAAGTTATTCACAAACCAAGAAAATCGTATGAGCTTTGCTAGTAAAAATTATTCTTTTGTCCGCAACAAACTCCTTAATAAAGAAGAGATCGCTTTTTTAGATGTGCGCGAAGAAGATCCGCACGCTCAAGAACACCCTCTCTTTGCCGCAGGCTTACCTCTCTCCCGAATTGAGATTGATGCCTATGGAAAATTACCCAGAAAAGATATTCCGATCGTTACCTTAGATGACGGCGAAGGCTATGCAGAACTAGCTGCAAAAAAATTCCTTGAGCTTGGATATACAGATGTCTCTATTTATCAAGGCGGAGTGACGGCATGGAAAGCTGCCGGTGGCGAAGTATTCAAAGACGTCAATGTCCCTAGCAAATCCTTTGGTGAACTAGTTGAATCAAAAAGACATACGCCCTCCCTCTCTGCTCAAGAAGTGAAGAAGCTCATTGATGAGAAAGCTGATGTAGTGGTCATTGATGTGCGACGCTTTGATGAATACCACACCATGAGTATTCCCACGGGAATCAACGTACCAGGGGCTGAACTCGTTCTCAGAATTCCGGACCTTGTCCCCAACCCGAAGACAAAAATTATTGTCAATTGTGCCGGCAGAACACGCAGCATTATTGGCACGCAATCCCTGATTAATGCAGGCATACCGAATGAAGTCAATGCATTGCGTAATGGCACGATTGGCTGGACCTTAGCTGGACAAGTTTTAGACAAAGGTCAAAGCCGTAAGTTCAAGGAAGTCAGCAATGAAATTACTCAAACTGCAGCTGAGCGAGCACGCTCGGTTGCAGACAGGGCCAATGTAAAACGAGCCAATTTTGCCGATCTCGCTCAATGGCAAACACAAGCAGATCGCACCACCTATTTCTTTGATCCCCGCACTCCAGAAGAATATGAAGCAGGCCATTTGCCAGGATTTCGCTCTGTACCTGGTGGTCAACTAGTACAAGAGACAGAAATGGTTATACCGGTGAGAGGCGCCCGCATTGTCTTAGCAGACCCCAGCGGCGTTCGGGCAAACATGCCAGCCTCTTGGTTAGCGCAAATGGCTTGGGAAGTTTATGTACTCGATGACATTAAAGCCAGTGACTTAACAGCGCAAGGTCCATGGAAGGCCCCCATGCCAAACCTACCAAGCGTGATGACAGTGGATCCAAAAACACTCTCCAGTTGGCTCCAAGCAGATAGCAACACTTTAGTCGTTGATTTCAGTACCCATGCCAATTATGTGAAAGGACATATCCCCGGTAGTTGGTATGCGCTTCGCTCAAAACTGGAAGACGCACTACTCACATTACCTCAAGTGGATCGTTATGTCCTGACTAGCACCCCACCAGAGTTGGCTGCCTTTATTGCCAAGGAATTTACCTCCCTGAGTAAGGCTGAGGTTTGTGTTCTATCGGGCGGTAATAAGGCATGGACTGACGCAGGACTGGAGATCGAGCAAGGTGCAACTCACCTTGCCTCACCTCCAATTGATCGCTACAAGCGGCCTTATGAAGGCACCAGCGTTGATCCTGCAGCAATGCAGGCATATTTAGACTGGGAATTTGGTCTCGTTGAACAATTAGGTAAAGATGGAACCCATCACTTCTGGGTTCTCTGACTGCTTTTGCTTTTCTCTTAATAAAAAAGCGCTGGAAGCCCCAGCGCTTTTTTACTTTCTTACTTGCTTACTTACTTGACTAAAGTAATTAGGCAATCTTGTTACGAATAATCCCTACCCCAGTAATTTCTGTCTCCATCATATCGCCTGGCTTCAAAAATTCTGGAGGGGTTCTACCAAAGCCAACGCCAGAAGGGGTGCCGGTAGCAATAATATCGCCAGGTAGCAATGTCAGGTTACGTGATAACTCAGCAAGAATGGCTGGAATTTTAAAAAACATCTGTTTGTAGCTAGCATTTTGTTTTTCAATCCCATTCACACGACAGATGATGCGAGTGTCATCTAAATTAACACCACCAGCCGTCACAATCCATGGTCCCATTGGTCCATAACCGTCCAAACTCTTACCTTTAAACCATTGGCCTGAGTGACGCTTCTGCTGCACATCACGCGCAGTAGTATCGTTATAAGCAGCATAGCCAAAAATATAATCCATCGCAGACTCTTCAGGGATATTTTTCCCTTTTTTGCCAATCACCACAGCCAATTCGGCTTCCCAGTCGATCATAGTTGAATAACTGCCATCGTAAGGAATGCTATCAAATGGGCCATTCATCGTTTGAGTACCCTTGGTAAATAGCACGGGAACCTTAGGGTACTCTTTCACTACGGTATCAACACGATTCTTTTTGCCTTCATCAAAGTGATCTAGGTAATTCCAGCCCACCGCATAAATATTACTTTGTGGTTTTGGAATCGGTGACAGCAAAATAACTTGATTTACATTCACCAAATGGGCGCTGCGATTCTTAAATAAAGTTGCAAGCTCAAGCAAACCCCTGTTACCAGAGACAGTCAAAGAAATGGTTGAGGTAGGATCAAAAGAAAGCTTCACTTTTTGGCGGGTAGCTTCCGCTGGAATATCAACGATTAAACCGTCATTCGTTACCAAACCCAAGCGGGAACTGGCGCCCATTTTAGGCAAGTAGTTAGCAACACGAAACCCTGCTTTACCTGTCATTGATTCAACCACAATCGGCTGACGCTCTTGGGCTGAGACGGAACCAGCCGGCATTAGTAAGCCCCCAATGGCAGCTGAAGTTCCAAGCTTGAGCATATCCCTACGATTTGTATCCACAACATCTCCTTTTTGTATTTTTACTAAGGACCTTCAAGAGTTCCCTTTGTCTGAAATCTTAATACTAAAGTCTGGAATAGGCAGAGATTTTCAAAAATGACTATTCTTTAAGCCATGAGACCCATTTATCTGCAACCAAGTATTTGCCTCCTAGTCACCTCAATCATCGCCCTTTGCGCCTGTGAGCGTGAGACTTACACCAGTTGGAATTGCAAAAACGCTGTCACCGAGAAGATCCCCATGGTGCTCAACAAGGCACAAATGCAGTTTCAGGGGAATCAGCTCCATTTTTGCGGAAGTCTTGGGGAGAAGAGTTACTTTGACAGTAATTGCCCTGCTGCGATTGAAAAAGCCAAAATCACCTTTATTCCCAGCACTGGAGTCCTCTTGGATCAAGGGCAGGAACTTCATTGCGAAGCACTGTGAGCGCAACGGTTGATGCCTAGCAAACCTTCGAATCCCATTCACCCCAAGAAATTACTTCTGACAAAATGGACTGCAGTTCAACCCA
>CAIMXN010000011.1 GCA_903845455.1 uncultured beta proteobacterium
AAAGTCGCCCGCTCGCCATACGACGATTAATTTCCAACTGCCAAGAGCGCTCGGTGGCGTGAAGATACCCTAAGGCAAAGAGAGCATCAGAAGGGCTATTGGCCTTAATGTGGGGGATTTCACTCTCATCAAAGGTAATGACAACCGAATCACTCAGACTCTTGATTACCCGCTTCCCAGAAATGCCAGTTTTTGCTGAGAGTAGATAGATTAAGCAGGTGACGGCTATTACCAGTAAGAGCGCACCTCCAATCCATAAGGTAATGCGTATAACTGGGCCCAATTTGCCAATTTTGGTCAAAAATTTCATGGGGGTAGTTTAGCCTTTTTGGGCTTATGCCTCTCGGCACCCTGATCTAGGTAATTCTGGGGTAATAAGCCCCCCACATGCTAAAATTTTGATTGTCTTGGTTTATATAGCGCGGCAGTTACTGTTAGTGCGAGCCCGAGTGGTGAAATCGGTAGACACAGCAGATTTAAAATCTGCCGACTCGAAAAAGTCGTGCCGGTTCGATTCCGGCCTCGGGCACCATCGATTAGTATTGGCTTTGCATTAATATTGCAATTACCAATGGAAAATACTCCAATCCCAGTTAATGAGCGTGAGATCCTCCAATTGAGGGAGATGATCAATGCGCTCCGTGATGAGCTTGAAAAAGCGCAAATTGAACGCGAATCCAGCATTCAAGAAGTACGCCAAGGGTATTCCAGTGAAATTACGCTCTTAAAAGATACTATTTTTGCTTTAAATACTGCACTGAGTCAAAAAGACATTGAACGTACTCAAGCCTTGCAAGCGCTTACTCAACAGACTGAGAATGCAAAAAAAGAACATATTGGGATGATCAATGAATTACGCGATGAGCTCGAAAGAGAGCGACAGCGAAGGGATCAGCTCATACAAGAAAAAACGCTCTCGTTAACTCAGCAAGTGAATGAGCTCATGCAAACTGCAGATGTCTTACGTCAGAAAATGGAAACTAAAAAATAGTTTTTGTACTTACTATAAAGCTCGATCATGCCAAATCTACGCAAAATAAGCCAAAAATCAGATAAAGCCATAGCAAGTAATGCCTTTAAAAAAATGGCACTCTCCAAAAAACCACATTATTCATTGGCAGACCTTCATCTTTTGCTGGAGGTTTCCAAGAGTGTGGCAGCGTTAAAGACATTAGATGAAATACTGTATTGGTTGATCGAGTTTGCAAGAGAGCATATTAATGCTGACCGAGGTACGATATTTTTAAATGATCCCGTTACCAAAGAACTTTATTCACGCGTGGCTCAGGGTAGTTTGAACCATGAAATTCGCATTATGAATAACAGTGGCCTAGCAGGAACTTGCTTTACCAATAACGAGCCTTTACTGATCGACAATGTTAATAGTGATCCAAGGTTCAATCATAGTATTGACCAACAAACTGGCTATCACACAAAGAACATGATTTGTGTGCCGATTTTGAATACCCGAGATGATGTGATCGGGGTGGTGCAGTTACTGAATAAAAACAGTGGACGATTTGTAAAAAAAGATTTAGATTTTTTAAGTGCGATTATGACGCAAGGTGCTCTTAGCCTTGAGGCAGCTGCTCAGACAGAAAGTACTACAAAAAATCGCAGCCGTGAACTAGATTTTTTAAATCTTGTCACGGAGATGACCGCTGAAATCAATATTCAAAAATTATTAAAACGCGCTATTGAGGAAGCCAATAAGATGCTTGATGCAGAGCGCATCACGCTTTTCCTTAACGATGAAAATACCAATGAACTATGGTCTCAAGTAGCCCAAGGTTTAGGGTCGATTCAAATTCGTCTGCCAAATAGTTCAGGCATTGCTGGCGCAGTATTCACTTCTGCCCAAACAATTAATATTAAACATGCTTACGCTGACCTGCGTTTCAATCCTAGCTTTGATCGATCAACAGGTTATTTCACGCGCTCCATACTTTGCGTGCCCATTATTAACAAGAATGGCAAAGTGATTGGTGTCACCCAGGCATTAAACAAAAAGAATGGTTTTTTCTCGGATGAAGATGAATCGAGATTAAAAGCATTTACCTCTCAAATATCAGCTGCCCTAGAAAATGCAGCCTTATTTGCGGATGTTGAAAATATGAAGAACTATAACGAGGGTGTTCTTCAATCCATTACCAATGCTGTTTTAACTGTAAATGAAAAGGGAATAATTACTAAATGTAATTCTGCAGGTTTAGATATTCTCAAGAAATCCGAAAAGGAAATCTTAGATAAAAAGGCGGCAGATTTTTTTGGTGATGCTAATTCTTGGATTATTGATCGCTTAAAAGTCGTTCAGGAAACCAATCAAATCGATATGAGTATGGACGCTTCTATTATGGTTGAGGAGGAAATCGTCTCTGCCAATGTCACGCTGATGCCCTTATTGAGTCTTGAAAATAAGTCGATGGGTTCAATCATCATGATTGAAAATATTTCTTCAGAAAAACGTATGAAGTCCACCATGTCTCGGTATATGGACCCATCTATTGCCGATCAACTACTTTCGAATGGCGCTGATTTATTGGGCGGTCAAAGTGTGCCAACTACTGTACTTTTTTCTGATATCAGAGGCTTTACAACATTGACGGAAGCTTTGGGTCCTCAGGGTACTGTGGCTTTATTAAATGAGTACTTTGAAGTTATGGTGGATTGCATTACTCGCGAAGGTGGCATGCTCGATAAATTTATTGGCGACGCCATTATGGCTGCTTTTGGTATTCCGGAGACTCATGATGATGATGAGGACAGGGCAATGCGTACCGCAATTTCCATGATTAGAGAACTGAATGCTTGGAATAAAACGCGTCTTTCCGCAGGAAAGTTACCAGTTAATATTGGGATTGGGCTCAATACTGACACTGTCGTATCCGGTAATATCGGCTCCAAAAAGAGAATGGACTATACGATCATTGGCGATGGCGTTAATTTAGCGGCTCGACTCGAGTCTGCTTGTAAAGCCTATTACGCGAAGATTTTGGTCAGCGAATTTACCAAAGAAAGACTTAAAGGAACCTATCGCCTCCGGGAGATTGATCTGGTGGTCGTTAAAGGCAAAACCAAACCGGTCTCAATTTATGAGGTATTGGATTATCACGATAATGAGACCTTTCCAAACATGATGGATACATTGGGGTATTTCAAAGAAGGTTTAGCTCTGTACCGTGCTGGAGAATTTGCAAAATCAAAGAGTTCTTTCGAGCAGGCTCTACAAAGCAATCCCAATGACAAACTCTCACAGATGTATATTGGCCGCAATGAACATTTGATGACACAAGCTATTCCCGATGATTGGAAGGGGATTTGGGTCATGGAAGAGAAGTAATGGTTGAATGGCCTGATCATTTGATTCCTAATTACCATCTTCGTTCCATGCTTCTGTGGCTGTGCCTTTTGTCTTTAGCCATTACCGCGGCCACCGTTCAAGCTGAAACGCTCTCCTTTCATTGCAGTCGGATTGACGGCAAGATAACTGAAGAGTATTTGTTAAAAGTTGTCTCACCTATAAAGGGCTCCCAGGATAGTAAAGGCAAAGTGTATTTTGATGATCGCGATCTCGATCAGGTCGGTAGCGATGGGCGCCAAGAAATCAAAAACGTTTTGATTGCCAAGGATAAGATTTCGTTTCTAACCGATACCTCTTTTCCGCCAGAAGAATTTGATGGTGTGCGCTACGGCGTAGGAACTGTGGTGTCACTGACGACTATTTATCGAGCAACGGGTGAGTTGAAAAAGATTGAAACGATTAAAGGTGGATTCTTAGCTTCCACTATGGGTGAGGGCACAAAGTCTTATACAGAGAAGTGTTCACCCATCACGAGTAATTCAATAAACTGAAAGCTAGTCTGGCTCGGTGACAAATCCTAATTTAGTGAGGCCTGCGCGTCTTGAGGCGGCAAGCACTTGCGCAACATACTCATATTTCACAGACTTATCAGCGCGTAAGTTAATTTCAGGCTGAGGATCTTTCTGGGCAGCTTTTTCAGCATAGCCGTCAAAGGTTTTGAGATCGATAGCAGCGTTATTCCAAAAGATTTGTCCTTTGGCGTCAATCGATAATTGCACAGACTCTGGCTTTACTTCATTACGCACGCTATTGGCTTTAGGCAACTCAACCTTGACTGCCTGTTGAATCACTGGCAGGGTGATCATAAAAACAATCAATAGCACCAACATGACATCCACCATCGGTGTCATATTGATTTCAGCCATGATGCTGTCTTCGTTCTGGTCGTCCTGCAGATGAAAAGACATATTTATTCTCCAGAATTAACGCGAGCGCCAGTAACAAAATAAGCCAGTAGATCATTACCGAAGCGATTGAGATCTGCGATAAACAATTTATTAGCGCGGTTGATGGCATTAAAACCTAAGACTGCTGGAATCGCTACTGCCAAACCTAATGCGGTCATGATCAACGCTTCCCCGATGGGCCCAGCCACTTGGTCAATTTGGGCGCTACCAGAGCTACTAATCGAAATGAGGGCGTGATAGATACCCCAGACTGTTCCAAATAAACCAATGAAGGGGGCAGTAGCGCCAGTAGAGCCCAAGAAAGTAAGGCCTTTTTGTAATTTGGCAGCTACCACATCAATACTGATCTTAAGACTTCTTGTCATCCAGTCTGAATAGTTTAAGGTTTGTAATAGTTCGCGATGATTGGTAGATTGACTTTGATGATGCGCAGAAGAATCTAAAGCAGACTTAGCAATTTGGTAATAAGGATTGCTTGCATGCTTGGTGAAA
>CAIMXN010000012.1 GCA_903845455.1 uncultured beta proteobacterium
AATAGCGAATTTGACGAGCAAGGGAAGTATTCATGGATATTCCGTTTAAAGGGCCTAATTCACAAAATGATACTGGGTATATGGCTAGCGCTCTTTAAAGGCGATAATGCGCCATGGCTCTACGCGCAACTATCCACAAAGCCGACCTCCACGTCGCAGATTCAGACCGCCACTATTACGGCAGTCACTCGCTGACCATCGCTAAACATCCCTCTGAAACCGAAGAGCGGATGATGGTCAGACTGATTGCTTTTGCGCTCCAGGCACAAGAAGATCTCACCTTTACAAAGGGGCTGAGCGATACCGATGTACCCGATCTTTGGATTAAAGATCTGACTGATGCAATCAAGCTATGGATTGAAATTGGTCAGCCTGATGAACGTCGCATTCTCAAAGCATGCGGGCGATCTGATCAAGTGATTGTGTATTGCTATGGCGGATACACAAGCAAAATCTGGTGGGATAGCATTGCCAATAAACTCACTCGCGCTCGCAACTTACAAGTGATTGCGATTCCCGCTGAGCAAGCACATGAATTAAATAAATTGGTTGAGCGCAGCATGGTCATTCATATCAATGTTCAGGATGGTGAAGCCTATGTTTCTTCTGAAAAAGGTCAAGTCACTATCACACCCGAGATCTGGCGTAACAATACCTAAGTAGTTAATCTCAGCAATGAAACCCATCATCTTAGATACCAATATCTTGCTTGATATTTTTGTATTTGAAGATGCTAGAGCGAGAAAATTAAGAAACGCGTTACTTAAGCAACGGATTAAGCCCTACTCAAACCAAGCTACCGTAGAAGAATTTGCCGACGTCATCTCGCGACCACTCTTTTCTTTGGAAGATAAAAAACAAGTGGACATTGTTGGGCAGTGGCAATCTTTAAGTCAGGCGCTAGATGATCTCAATCTAGAAACAGCCCCTTGGAAATGTCAAGACTCTGATGATCAGGTCTTTTTAGATATCGCTTTCACCTTAAGACCATCCATCCTCATCAGCAAAGATAATGAAATCTTAAAACTAGCCAGTAGAGCAATCAAAGAGGATGTTCTGATTACTGCCGACTACAACGCCTTTACTCTCTAGACTGAGAGTTTCAAACGCAAACTTTGCGCAGCCTGCGCAGCGATTTGAAATGATTTCAACCTGGCAGCATGATCAAATATTTGACCAGTCATAATCACTTCATTTGCACCTGTCAAATCCATCCAATGTTGCATCTGTTTTTTGACGGTCTCTAGTGAACCTACTGCTGAGCACGCCAAAGAACGGATGACTGATGCTCTTTCATGCGGTTCCCAGAAATCCTCCATATTGCTTGTTGGGGGTGGCAATTGCCCGCGAGTATTGCGACGCATCCGCGCAAAATGCTGCTCTAAGGTTGTAAATAAATACTGAGCTTCTTCATCGGTATCGGCCGCAACTACATTCATCACAAAAGCAGCATAAGGACTTGCTAGCTTATCGGAAGGCTTAAAAAGATTGCGATAGGTATTCATGGCATCGATTAATTGCTCAGGGGCAAAGTGAGATGCAAACGCATAAGGCAAACCAAAGTGAGCTGCCAATTGAGCACCATATAAGCTTGAACCCAAAATCCAAATGGGCACCTCAGTATCTGCCCCTGGAATTGCCTTAACAGCCTGCCCCTCCTGAATCGGTCCAAAGTAATGTTGTAACTCACGGACATCTTGGGGAAAGCGATCATCACTGCCTAGCAAGTCTCGGCGTAAAGCTCTCGCAGTCATTTGGTCTGTCCCGGGTGCACGACCAAGCCCTAAATCGATCCTGCCAGGAAATAGTGAGGCTAAGGTACCAAACTGCTCAGCAATGACGAGCGGAGCATGATTGGGTAACATTACCCCGCCAGAACCAACTCTAATGTGGGTGGTACCTGCAGCAATATGCCCAATCACTACTGCGGTAGCCGAACTGGCATTTCCCGTCATATTGTGATGCTCGGCTAACCAATAACGTGTATAGCCCCACTGCTCAGCATGCTGGGCAACATCCAAAGAGTTGCGCAAGGCATCTCCGGCAGTAAATCCCTGCGGTATAGGAGATATATCTAGAATGGAGTATGGAACACTATTAGTCATCCCAAGATCATACTGAGAAAGCTAGGCTTTGACATGAACACACCCCAGATGGCCGCAGCCGATGATGGCCGCTTTAAACCTGGCAGTAAGCTAAAGCACAAGAAGACTGGTGGATTTTATAAAGTCGTTCTACTGGCGAACAT
This sequence comes from uncultured beta proteobacterium, assembly GCA_903845455.1. Lineage (GTDB taxonomy): Bacteria > Pseudomonadota > Gammaproteobacteria > Burkholderiales > Burkholderiaceae > Polynucleobacter. Next base: position 2,249 of record CAIMXN010000012.1, read on the forward strand.
AGAAGCCAATCTAGAGCCTGCCTATGTTTACGAATCTTTGCAAAGCCATGATTTTTGGATTAGACCAAAAGCAGAAATGGAAGATGGTCGCTTTGAACTCATCACAGAATAAGAAACTGGAATACCAAATGACCGAAGACCGCATTACCAATTTAGAAATCAAATTGAGCTTCACCGAAGATCTCATCGAAAAACTCAATCAAATTATTTACAAGCAGCAGCAGCAAATTGAGTTCTTGTATCGAGAACTCAAATCCATCAAAGAACAGGCTAGTAGTAGCGGAGGTGGTGGCTCTGGCAGTCTTAAGGATGAAATTCCACCACACTACTAACAGCACTGATACCATTAGAAAATAGACCATTCAGTATGATTTTTATTACTTAAAAGGAGTTCAACATGGGCAACGTAACACCCTTTCTGGTCCAGTGGGCCTTAACCTCTTTATCCCTCTGGGTGGCTAGCTATATCTTTAGTGGCCTACGCTTTGCAGATGGTGGCTCACTGTTAGTTGCTGCTCTCTTGCTTGGTTTTGCTAATGCAATTGTTAAGCCACTGCTCATTCTGTTCACACTACCGCTCACCGTCTTAACCATGGGCCTCTTTTTATTGGTCATTAACGCATTAGTACTGATGTTAGTTTCCCAACTAGTTAGTGGCTTTACTATCTCCAGTTTCTGGACAGCGTTCTTTGCCAGCATCTTTATCTCTTTATTCAGTCTCTTTGTGAGCGGGGTGCTCTTTTAGACTCCAGTCTTGAGGATTAATTGGCACCCGCATAAATATCCGACCAAGGATGTAGTGCTGTTTTGCAAGGCTGGGACTTACTTGTCATTGACTTAGCATTCTCAGCCAAGATTGATGCGCCCCCCGTCAAAAAGCCTAGGCCAATGGATATGGCACTTTTAACTACCTCAGCACTATCAATCCCAACGCTTGGGTCTTGTAAGGTGCCCTGCAATTTAATGAGCTTAGCCAAATCTACGCCAAGGGTAACTCCAGACCTTTCGCGTGGATAAATATTCAGATTAATCACCTCATTATTGAGATTTACTGAACCAGAAAGAATGACATCTAAGCGATCTGTCTCTGCGCCAATAGAGTCCGCAACATTCACAAGCCCATTATTAATAGGTAGATACGCTAGCGCACACTCCAAGACAGTTTGATGGGATTTTTTACGTAAAGGATTCACTGCATCCAATACGGTGATCACAAAATCACCGCCTTTATTTAAGAAACTCGATGCTAGCGTAGCCTGACCTACAGAGAGTTGAACCTTGCCATTAGCCTGACTAGCCAACTGGTGCAAGCTGCTACCAGTGCTCTTTAAATCAAATGCAAGCTTAATAGCACCACCACTAATTTTTGATTTGGCATCGGTGATTACTTGCTCAAGAGTGAAGCCTTTGGCAAAACCACTGATAGTTAAAGATGGTTTTGCACTATGAAAATGATTTAAGGATGCGCTCCCTTGTGCATGCCCACCACCCAAGTCAAAGCTAACCCCTTGCAAGTCTAGTTGATCACCGCTAAATTTTAATGTTGCTTGCAAATTCTGAATAGGGGCTTGATTTGGCATCCTCAGTTGAGTAATGGCTAGATTGATCTTGCCGTTTGCCTCTGGCAACAGGTTAAATGGCAAGGGATCCTCATTAAAGAAGTATCTAGACTGTCCTTTTGATGTGGGGGGGACAGTAGGAAGTTTTCCGCCACTTACCGCCAAAGCAGAGCCTGCTACCAAAGGCGTGAGGTCAAATGACTTAGAGCTCAGGTCAATATCAAAAATGGGTAATTGATTGGGATTCTTGTTCATTGCGCCTTGAACCGAGAGTGACTTACCATTCAGATCTAGATCTAGGTCAAGTGCCACCTTCAATGGTGAAACATTCCAGTCATGCAAAATTTGTCTGATAGAAGTGATCCTGCCTTTTACCCCTAAGTTGAAATTCGCATGCTTCATTTCTAATTGAATGGCAGTCTTATCGCCACTTCCCAGCAAAGATAGCCGCTTCACTTCAAATACCTTTTTCGATCCCGCAACTTCTTGATAAGAAATGCGAGCATCTGTAACGTTGATATTTTCTATGGAGACAAAACTATCATCACCATTACTTGATTTTGTATTGGATGCAATATTTACTGACGTTCCTTGCACTAGCGGTGCAGCCAAAATCCAATTACCCTGCCCTGCAGCATTCGATTGAAGATGGGCATCTAAACCAGATAAATTAATCCGACTAATCTCCACACGCTTACTCAATAAAGGTAGCAAGCGAATACCAATATCAACTCGCTTAAGCCGGATCATCTCAGCATTAGTAGCCCAAGATGCATTACTAAGAGAAACATTCTCAGCCTGAACACCAATAGCGGGAATAATGGTCAAACGTACTGGCCCAGTGATATTTAAATCTCGGCCAGTAGCCACTTTTATAGAAGAGCTCAATAGCTGAGTGAGTTGGGCCGGATTAATACTGTCAATGGCATACCAGATGCCTGCCACAAATAGGCAAACGAGCGCCACAAAGGCGAGCAGAATAATTTTGAGCTTCCGATTCATCACTAACTAATTCTAAATCAGAGAGCGACACTAGACTAATATTGAAGATTAAAGCTACAACTACCCCCCTCATCATGCCTACCTCAGATCACTTACCAAAATGCCCAGCCTGCCAAGAGGACATGACGTATCCCGATGGCGAAAATTTTGTCTGTGCACAATGCGGACATGAATGGCCTATGACTGCACTAGTGGACGATGATGAAGTAGGATTGAGTGTCAAAGATGCCAATGGCAATGTCTTGGCTGATGGCGATACCGTGACCCTGATTAAGGATCTTAAGGTGAAGGGTTCCTCAACCACCCTGAAGGTTGGCACCAAGATCAAAGGTATTCGCCTGGTTGCTGGCGATCACGAAGTAGACTGCAAAACAGAAGCAGGCAATATGCTCTTAAAAGCCTGCTTCCTCAAAAAAGCTTAATGCAGTTCTTCACAAAGGTGATTGCACTAAGCGCTGGTTTTTTTCAAAACAGCATAGATTTGATCCTTTAAAAGCAGTTTCTCTTTTTTCAGGGTTTCAATTTCCTCAGGGGTGGCAGTTTCCTTATGAGACTCCATACGCAAAATCTTTGCGTCTAAATTATTGTGTTTATCAAATAAATGTGAAAAGTGGCGATCTGCTATTTTTAGCTTGCTAATTAATTCACGATATTCAGGGAACATAGATTCTCTTTAAGTGGAGGTGATTGATAACTACTCCATTCCAGTTTAGCAAGCTAACGCCCAATTTCAAGGTGCTGAAAACATTTTTTTGAGAAAAGCATCAACTCACTTGCAATTGTCCGGAAAACCCTCATATAGAAGGAGTAAATCTTGATAGAAATTGCAGTAATATCAATAACTGCACTATGCACAATAACTACCAAAAGAAGGGTAATAGACCATGGCTACAAAGAAGTCACCAGTAAAAAAGAAAGTAGCTACTAAGGTGGTAAAAAAAGCCCCTGCCAAGAAAGCTACCAAAAAGCCAATCGCCAAAAAAGCAGTAGCGAAGAAGGTAGTCAAAAAGGTAGTCAAAAAACCAGTAGCAAAGAAGGCATCTGTTAAAAAGCCAGCCCCTAAAAAATCCATTAAAAAAGTGGTAGCCAAAAAACCTGCTGCCAAAAAAGCATCTCCTAAAAAGCTTGCCAAAAAGCCTGTCAAAAAAGCTGCTACTAAGTTAGCTAAAGTAGATCAATACGGACTAGAGCAAGACGATGAGTTTTATGGTCTTTACTTTGCCAAGTCAACCGATGAAGGTTTGGTAGAAGTAAAGCCATGCACCTTCTCATTGATGTATTGGTGGAAGGGTCTATTGGGCTACCCTGACATGATCGAGATCTCTCGGGATAGTAATACAGCGATGCTGCAGTTTGAATCCACCTTTGGTGGCGGTGACTCTGGCGAAACTGAATTGACAGAGCAAGATACCTTAGATATTGATCACATCATTGAAGTGGATGAAGAAGAAAAACTAATATCCCTTTATTCCTATGTACCTATTCCAGTTCCAGATAAGCTCATTGCTGCTTTAGGCTTAGCGATTCTGAATATCAATCCAGAAACGCGCTATGGCAGCTTAGAAATTTGCCCTACGACCAATGAAGAAGGTGAAGATGAACATTTCCTCAGATACCGTGTGGCAACTTACTTGCGTGGCGTTAAATCAGGCAAGGTAGAAGCCATTGAAAGCATGATCACCAACGGCTCTGAATTCTTTGGAATTGCCCTAGATGCAATGTGTGTAGATAAGTCGATTAAGAAGTGGTTACTCAGTTAAATAATATTTACTGAGTTTTTACTTAGTTACCACATCGATATAAGTAGGTCATAGGAAAGCGATCATTGACTGTTTCGCGACTACCCATAATAATTGCAGTTCGCTTTCCTAGTTTTTTACACTCCTGCACCGCAGCCTCATGAGACTCCTCTTCTGTTGCTGATTTTGGAGCATGCACCCCAACCGCTCCATCAGACTGTCGATAGACCCCAAACTGACTTGGCGGGGTACCACAGGCCGACAGGTTTAGGCCAATCATGGCTATTACTGCAATATGAATTCTGTTCATGAGCAATTCCACCCCGAGTGCGCTGTTAGTCTATCTTATAACCCTATCTTAATGGAGCTTTAATATGAGCTTTTGGCAATCAACCCGTAAATACAAATGACCACCCTTCCTTGCATTGAAATAGAAACCGCACCCAATCCAACTGCCGCTGTCATCTGGCTTCACGGCCTTGGCGCTGATGGCAATGATTTTGTACCGATCATTCCACAACTAAATCTCACTGATTGCCCTGCAATACGCTTCGTTTTCCCAAGCGCGCCAAGCATCGCGGTCACGGTAAATGGGGGTTATGTGATGCCAGCTTGGTATGACATTGCTGGCAGGGACCTCACTGATCGTGAGGATGCAAACGGTATCCGCAAATCTGCTACCGCAATTACCGCCTTAATTGAACGTGAAGCGAACCGTGGTATTGCCTACGAAAACATTGTCTTAGCTGGTTTCTCACAAGGCTGCGCCATGGCCTTGCAAGTTGGTCTACGCTTTCCACAGAAGCTTGCAGGAATCATGGCCCTATCAGGCTATTTGCCTCTAGCAAACTCCTTGGCACTTGAGAGAAGCACGGCCAATCAGGACACACCCATATTGATGGCTCATGGTATTTGGGATGCCGTCGTTATTCCAGAACGCGCCGAAGCATCTGTAGAAGTACTAGAAAAGCTCGGTTACCAGGTGGATTGGAATACTTACCCCATGGAGCATTCCCTTCACCCGGATGAGCTAATCGATATCTCTGGATTTTTAAGGCTAGTGCTTACTTAGTACACCACTCTTTGCCAGCCACTAGGGCAAGCTTGGGTTTGGGGGTAGTAAAGTCCATTTTCTGGGCAATAAGCTGCTGTTTGCTGTGCTGCAGGGTAATAGTACTGAGGGCCATAGTAAACAGGTGCTGGTCTGTAATAGGCACGGGTTACTACAGCCCCAGCAACCGCCCCCACTGCAAACGGAGCCCATCCGCCCCCTCTATGCCCGCCGCCACCATATCCACCCCTCCAACCATGTGCGCTAGCAGCAGAGTTGACACCCAAAAGCGTTATAGCTGCAATTAGGCAAATCAGAATTTTTTTCATAATGGCCTCCCATTTATAAACAGAGGCTTTATCTCCTCTTAACTCCTTAACGGCTAGGGAAATAACCAAGTTGACAGTGGGTTTAAGGAATCTTGCGGTTTATCCCAAACGCCTCGATATACGCCCATATAGTGGTCTAGATCAACACTCATTTTCTTTATAAGAAGAAACGGATAGATAACCTTAGTAAGGTGTGTACCTGAAAATCTATTCAATAGGAAAGGGATTGGTCTTAGGAGGGTTTACCTTATTTTAAAAAGCATCTCAGGCAACCATGAGAACCCGCCATCAAGTTGCGATAGATCAAATCCCTAAGTCGACAAGTCCTCAATAATTAATACAGCACCTCATGTATTGATTAAGGATTCCTGATGAGTATCAAACCTGCCACATTTCCCAAGGCCTCAGATTTATGTTGGCTAGCCGCCTTACTTTGCCTTAGCTTTGTAAGCTCACAAAGCCATGCAGAAACGACTGTCACTAAGGCCAGTAATCTAGCGGGTACTGAAGTACAAGTGACCCCTGAAATGATCGGCGCAGGAGTCGTATCGAGTGGCGCTGTTTTACCCCCGATTCCTAGTGTGACTGGCAATCGTCAAAAACCGGTGACCTCTTGGGGCAAGCCTTTGCCCTACCCTATTGTGATTGCCGATCGCCGTAATAATCGCCTGATTGAAATTGCACCAAATCAGCAAATTATTTGGGAGTTTCCATCTCCTAGTCTCAAAGCCTATCGTGGCAATGAAGATGTGAACTTCTCGCCTGACGGTAAACAGTTAGCTGTGAGCGAAGAAGATAACTTTGATGTCCATCTGGTAGATTATGAGAAAAAATTACTCACTTGGACTTATGGTGTTCCAGACAGACGCGGCAGTAGCCCTGGATTACTGAACTACCCCGATGATGCACACTTACTGGCTGATGGAAAATTTATTACTGCTGATATTCGGAATTGTCGCGTCCTGATTGTTGATCCTAAAGATAACTCAACCGTTTCTCAATGGGGTACTCCTGGCAAGTGCAAACATAATCCACCTTTTGAGCTAGCCCATCCAAATGGTGCAACCCCAATGGAGAATGGCGATATTTTGGTGACAGAAATTACGGACTCGTGGATCTCTCGCATTAGCAGAGAAGGCAAAGTGGTGTGGAGTGTTAAGGCCCCAAACATTCGCTACCCCTCCGATGCCTTTCCAACGGTTGATGGCAAACAAGTGATTGTTGCTGACTTCTGGAAACCTGGCAGAGTTGTTATTTTTGACCCACTGACTAGAAAAGTTACCTGGGAATATTTTGCTCAGGAAGGAAATGGTGTCTTAGACCACTCATCGATAGCAAGGGAGTTGCCAGATACTGGTGATGTCTTGATCGTAGATGACCTCAATGACAGAGTGATCGTGGTAGATCGTAAAACTAAAGAGATCATCTGGCAATATGGAGAAAAAGGTAAAAAAGGTTATACCCAGGGATTACTCAACTATCCTGATGGGGTAGATTTAGATGTGTTTAGAGACTGGCAAACAGCCCTTCATAAATAAGAAAGAAATGATGCACGACATCACTCGTCGAAAAGTACTTAAAGGTCTTTTGATCTCTTTGCTACCAATAGATCTAGCTATGGCATCGGTCAATCAAGGCATGATTGAAATCTGGAAGTCCCCAAGCTGTGGTTGCTGCCATGACTGGATCAAGCACATGACTAACAATGGATTTGTCATTACTAAAGTACATGATGATGGCAATGATCTAGCCAGAAAGAGGCTAGGAATTGATATTCAATACGGTTCTTGCCATACAGCACTGATTAATGGCTATACTTTTGAGGGTCATGTCCCCGCAAGAGATATTGTCCGAGTTTTAAAAGAAAGGCCTCATATTGCAGGCTTAGCTGTTCCAGGAATGCCAATTGGCTCTCCTGGTATGGATGGTCCAGAATACAAGGGTAAGAAGGATGTTTATGATGTCTTAGCCATAGGCAAGAATGGGCAGGCGAAGGTCTATCACCACTACAGCTAAGCAAAATATCTTATTGTCTTGGCTTTAGAACCTCGATTGAGTGTATTGAAGCCTTAAAATGGAGGCTTTG
>CAIMXN010000013.1 GCA_903845455.1 uncultured beta proteobacterium
GCTTCTCTAGATTCATAACTGTGACTTTGCTTTTGCCGCTCTTTCCATAGCTGCAGCGATGATGTTACGTTTGCGCTCCTGCTCTTTTTTCTCTACTTCAGAGGATGGGAATTCGGCATTAATTGCTGCTAGCTTTGTGGTTGCTTTTTTGGCCAGTCGTTCATCGTTATCGTATTTTTCGCGATCAAGACGGAGTGCTCTAGATTGATATCGATTGCGCGCCTCATCTGCTAGGTCTTGTGACCAAGCGTTCCAACCAGTCTTCTGATCGGTGACATCAATCATTGTGATGCAGTCGACAGGACAGGGTGGAATACACAGATCACAGCCAGTGCACCACTGGGGTAAAACAATATGCATTTGCTTTGACGCACCAACAATGGCATCGACAGGACAAGCCTGTATACAGAGAGTGCAACCAATACATTTTTGTGGATCGATGAAGGCAACCGGTCTTGGACGCTCTAGACCGCAAGCGGGATCAATGCTGGGATTAAGCGCAAAGGCATCTTGAGGATAGAGTGGCTCGAGTAGGCTACTCAGCCTTACTATGCCCTCCACGCCACCAGGTGGGCAGCGATTAGGCTTGGCCTCTCCTGATGCCAAAGCCTTTGCATACCCTCTGCAATCGGGGTAGCCACATTTAGTACATTGCGTTTGGGGAAGAAGATCCTCTAGGCGATCAGTAAGTGCATTTGTCTGCTTGATCTTCATTGCTTTACAGACCCTGAAAGAATTAGAAGCCCCTCTGGGCTTCTAATTACTGTGGATTACTTGGAGTCCAATTTAGGAAGTCTAGCTTTGGTCTTCTGCTGGGCAGGTTGATGTTCGCGAATGAAAGTTTTAATTTTTGGATAAACCTTTTCTCTCCAGCGACGGCCAGCGAAGATACCATAGTGACCAGCCCCAGCAACTTCATAATGATCTTTATTGTCTTTTGGAATGCCAGTACAAAGAGCATGTGCTGAACGCGTTTGACCACTTCCAGAGATATCATCAAGCTCACCTTCAACCGTGAGTAGGGCGGTTTTTTTGATGTCTTGTGGTTTGACTAATTCATCTGAAACTTTCCAATTACCATTAGGCAAGGAGTAGTCCTGGAATACGGTCTTAATGGTATCTAAATAATACTTAGCATCCATGTCTAACACTGCGTTGTACTCATCATAGAAACGAATATGTGATTCAGCATCGCCATCATCGCCACCACGTACTAGGTTTTGGAAGTAATCCCAATGTGATTGCAAATGATTTTGTGGATTCATGGCAATAAAACCAGTGTGCTGCAAGAATCCAGGATAAACCTTGCGACCAGCACCAGGATAGTTAGGTGGCACTTTGTAAATTACATGGCTCTCAAACCACTCATATGATTTTTGATCGGCCAAATTGTTTACTGCGGTAGGTGATTTACGGGCATCGATTGGACCACCCATCATGATCATGGAGGCAGGAGTATCTTCTCCAGCAGAAGCCATCAGTGAGATAGCACCCAGAGTCGGAACGGTTGGCTGACACACTGAGATCACGTGCAAATCTTTTGCCCCAATAGTTCTGATGAATTCTTGAATGTAATGAACATAGTCATCAAGACTAAAGCTGCCGTCTTCAGCCGGAACGATGCGAGCATCAATCCAGTCAGTGATGTAAACCTTATGATCTTGTAGCAAGGTACGAACGGTATCGCGCAATAATGTCGCGTGATGACCAGAAAGAGGCGCAACAACTAATACCACTGGATCTTGCTTTAATTTTTTGATGACTTCAACATCATCAGAAAAGCGTTTAAAGCGCAGGAGATTACAGAAAGGTTTTGCGATAGTGGTCATTTCATGTATAGCAACTTCACGACCATGTGCCTGGACTGACCGAATACCAAATTCAGGTTTCTTATAGTGTTTACCTAAGCGGTAGAGCAACTCATAGCCAGCAGCTAAGCGCTCAGAACCAGGAACCTTTGAAGCAGGATTTGAGGCATCAATAAAAGCCTCAGAAGCGGCGCGAGCCCATGAACTAACAGGTTGAAGTAATGCTTTTTGAAACTCGTGCAATTGGTATAGCATGGTGCCTCCAGTGAATCAGTGTAACCGCTTATGACGCCAAAACGCGGGCGATAGCTTTCGCTACCTTATCAATATTTTTGGTATTGAGTGCAGCAACGCAAATACGTCCAGTAGAAAGAGCATAAATACCATCTTCTTTTTGCAGGCGTTCAACTTGTTCGACCGTTAAGCCGGAGTAAGAAAACATTCCTCGCTGCGCTTGGATAAAAGCAAAGTCTTGCTTAACACCTGCAGCTGCGAGTTTTTCAACGAGTGCGTGACGCATTGATTTAATACGATCGCGCATTTGAGCCAATTCATCTTCCCAGAGCTTTCGAAGTTCTGGAGAGTTCAATACAGCGGCAGCAATTGCCGCACCATGAGTGGGTGGGTTTGAGTAGTTGGTGCGAATCACACGCTTTAATTGAGAAAGTACGCGGGTCGATTCATCTTTATTTTGAGTCACGATGGACAAGGCGCCTACGCGCTCACCATAAAGTGAAAAAGATTTTGAGAATGAGCTCGAGACAAAGAAGGACATGCCAGATTTAGCAAAGAGACGCACGGCAATACCATCTTGCTCAATGCCATCTGCAAAACCTTGGTAAGCCATATCCAGAAAAGGAATAAAGTCTTTTGCTTTGCAAATATCGATCACTTGACGCCATTGCGCTTCTGTAATATCGGCCCCGGTTGGGTTATGACAGCAAGCATGCAACAAGACAGTAGTATTTTTTGGGAAGGACTCTAAAGATTTCACCATGCCATCGAAATCCACACCACGGGTTTTGCCATCAAAGTAGGTGTACTCGACAACGTCAAACCCAGCAGATTCGAAAATGCCGCGATGGTTTTCCCAAGTTGGATTACTGATAGCGCAAGGAGCATTGACATTGAGGCGCTTAATAAAATCAGCGCCAACGCGCAGAGCGCCGGTACCACCAAGGCATTCAGCGGTAACAACACGACCATCTTTAATCAAAGTAGAGTCCGCACCAAACAGTAGATTTTGAACAGCGCTGTTATATGGATGTGGACCTTCGATAGGAATGTAACTACGAGGCGACTGCTTAGCGACAACCCCCTCTTCTGCCTGAATCACTGCTTTTAAAAGAGGTACTTTGCCTTCATCGGTGTAATACACACCAACACCTAAGTTCACCTTATCAGGGCGTTGATCAGCTACATAGGCTTCTGTAAGGCCAAAAATAGGGTCTTTTGGGGCTAATTGGACTGAGGCAAACAGGGTCATTTGGAGATCGTATACGATAGTTAAAGGGGGCTTTTGATACTAATAAATATTCAATTCGGTTTAATTTGGCTTAATTGCTAGGTTTTGAGACTAGATTCAACTTTTTTCCAATAAAAACGGCAAAATCATCGTTTGTACAAAATTCGCTGTGAAAAAACTCACAGGTGAAATGATAGCCGAGATGCCCCCTAAGTTGCCTAAAACTGCTCCAAAACCCCAAGTTGCTGATACCCAAAAACCCCCTGTGGCTGACCCCTTGGGCGAGGCAGGACACGACCTAGATCCAGCAAAATTTGTTTCATTTCCAGATTCTCCCTATCAGTTGTATCAGCCATTTACGCCTGCAGGCGATCAACCTGCGGCAATCGATGCTTTAGTAGCCGGAATTGATGATGGTTTGACCTTCCAGACCCTTTTAGGGGTTACTGGCTCAGGCAAGACTTTCACGATGGCCAATGTGATTGCCAGAACTGGACGACCAGCTATTGTTTTTGCCCCAAATAAGACTCTAGCAGCGCAGCTTTACAGCGAGTTTCGGGAGTTTTTTCCGCGCAATGCGGTGGAGTACTTCGTGAGTTACTACGATTACTACCAGCCAGAAGCATACGTTCCCACACGTGATTTGTTTATTGAAAAAGATTCATCGATTAATGAGCACATCGAGCAGATGAGGCTCTCAGCGACTAAGAGTTTGTTAGAGCGACGTGATGTCATCATCGTTGCAACCGTATCTGCTATTTATGGTATTGGTAATCCTGGCGACTATCACAGCATGGTGATGACTTTGCGTCCAGGAGACAAGATGAGTCAGCGCGATATTTTGATGCGTTTGATCGCAATGCAATACGACCGTAATGAAACCGATTTCAAGCGGGGCGTATTTCGGGTACGAGGTGATACGATTGATATTTTTCCGGCTGAACATAATGAGTTGGCAGTACGAGTGGAATTGTTTGATGATGTGGTCGAAAGTTTGCAATTCTTTGATCCGCTCACTGGCAAAATTCGCCAAAAGATTCCGCGCTTTACGGTATACCCAAGTTCCCACTATGTCACGCCACGTGAGACAGTCCTCAAGGCGATTGAAACCATCAAGACTGAACTGCGTAGTCGTTTAGATGAGTTTGTCAAAGATGGCAAATTGGTTGAGGCGCAACGTCTTGAACAGCGCACCCGCTTTGACCTAGAGATGCTCAATGAGTTGGGATTCTGCAAAGGTATTGAGAACTACTCACGTCATCTCTCTGGAGCAGTACCTGGTGAGGCACCGCCTACCTTAGTGGATTACTTGCCCAATGATGCGCTGATGTTCTTAGATGAGAGCCACGTCTTAATTGGGCAGCTTAATGCCATGTATAACGGTGATAAATCGCGCAAATTTACTTTGGTTGAATTTGGTTTCCGACTACCTTCTGCGATGGATAACCGACCACTTAAGTTCTCTGAGTTTGAAACCAAAATGCGTCAAACGATTTTTGTTTCTGCGACCCCTGCTGATTATGAAAACACTCATACTGGTCAGGTAGTTGAACAGGTGGCAAGACCGACTGGTTTAGTTGACCCTGAAATTGAAGTGTTGCCAGCGAGTTCACAGGTCGATGACTTATTGGGGCAGATTCATGAACGCGTCAAAGTCGGCGAGCGTGTATTAGTGACCGTGCTGACTAAGCGCATGGCAGAACAATTAACCGACTATTTATCGGATCACGGCGTGAAGGTGCGCTATGTCCACTCTGATATTGATACGGTTGAGCGTGTAGAAATTTTGCGAGATCTGCGCTTAGGTGTATTTGATGTATTAGTGGGTATCAATTTATTGCGCGAAGGCTTAGATATCCCAGAGGTTTCTTTGGTAGCCATTTTGGATGCTGACAAAGAAGGCTTCTTGCGCTCTGAGCGCAGTTTGATTCAGACGATTGGGCGTGCCGCTCGTAATATCCGCGGTAAGGCCATTTTGTATGCCGACCGTATTACTGACTCGATGAAACGTGCGATGGGGGAGACCGAACGGCGCAGAACCAAGCAAATTGCCTTTAATAAGCTTCATGGTATTGAGCCAAGAGGTGTGACCAAGCGAATCAAAGACATTATTGATGGTGTCTATGACGTTAATGAGAAGCGCTCAGAGATGCAGGTGGCTGAGGAGCGGGCTCGGTATGAAGATATGAGCGAGAAGGACTTATCGGGCGAAATAAAGCGTTTAGAGAAGCAAATGAATGCGGAGGCCAAGAATTTGGAGTTTGAAAAGGCTGCTGCTACCCGAGACCGCCTTACAAAGGTCAAAGAAATGGCTTTTGGAGCGAGTTCCCGGGATTCCCTTTAGTTTTTTGGGATAATTCTTGAGCAGATTGGTGGGGTATATGGTATAGTTGACTGGAATAGTCGGGTATTACCGATTCGACTGTTAGCTGTCCATAACAATCCATTACCAAGGTGACATATGAGACTTACAACTAAAGGCCGTTTTGCTGTAACTGCAATGATCGA
>CAIMXN010000014.1 GCA_903845455.1 uncultured beta proteobacterium
AACGATCTTTTTAGTTGAACTGATTGTGTACGGGGATGATTAATTCAGATGCGCGGTGATGAAATCTTTGACCTGATTGATATCAGCATCAATATTTTCTACATACTGTGGTAAAGATTTGATGTCTTTAAATGCAGGAGGGCATTCAGCAGGACGACCTAAGGCCTCTTCGATCGTTTCTTCGAACTTAACAGGCAAAGCCGTCTCCAGCACGATCATCGGAATCCCTGCTTGTAAGTGCTCACGTGCTACCTTAACGCCATCGGCAGTATGCGTATCAATCATAGTTCCATACTGCTGATAGATGTTACGTATCGTGTCGAGGCGATTCTGATGGGTGCTACGTCCAGACTGAAAGCCATATTTACCCATCTCCTTGAAGATCACTTCTTGAGAGATATCAAATCCACCAGCCTCATCCACTTGCTTAAATTTCTCAGCAGTGGCCTTACCATCTTGGCTCAAGAGATCAAAAACAAAACGTTCAAAGTTGCTGGCTTTAGAAATATCCATTGAAGGACTGGAAGTATGCAGAGTCTCTGCTGACTTGCGCGCGCGATATACACCTGTGCGGAAAAACTCATCCAGTACATCATTCTCATTCGTGGCTGCGACTAAATGCTTGATTGGCAGACCCATCATGCGAGCAATATGCCCCGCGCAAATGTTACCAAAGTTGCCTGATGGTACAGTGAATGAAACTTTCTCAGCGCTAGATTTGGTAGCCAGCAAATATCCTTGGAAGTAATACACTACCTGAGCAACTACGCGCCCCCAATTAATGGAGTTCACAGTACCGATTTGGTTATTGGCTTTAAAAGCGTGGTCGTTGCTCACAGCCTTCACAATATCTTGGCAATCATCAAAGACACCGGCAACTGCCAAGTTAAAAATATTAGGGTCTTGCAAAGAGTACATCTGGGCAGACTGGAAGGCGCTCATCTTGCCGCGTGGAGAAAGCATGAATACCTTCACACCTTCTTTACCGCGCATGGCATATTCAGCAGCGCTGCCCGTATCACCAGAAGTAGCCCCCAAGATATTGAGCTTTTGACCAGCACGCTTTAAGGTGTATTCAAAGAGATTACCCAGCAGTTGCATGGCCATATCTTTGAATGCTAACGTTGGCCCATTAGAGAGACTTAACAAACCAATGCGAGTACCACCCTCTTCTCCCAGCCAATGTAAAGGCGTGATGTCTTTAGCATTGTCTTGTGAGCGCCCGTTGCAGTAGACCTGATCGGTATAGGTTTTACGCAATAAAGTACGTAAATCAGACTCAGGAATGTCGTCGCAATAGAGACTCAAAACCTCATAAGCCAGATCAGCATATGGCAGGCCGCGCCATGAATCAAGTTGTGCTGACGTGACTTGAGGATATTGTGTCGGCAAATACAAACCACCATCAGGCGCTAAACCGCCCAACAGGATTTCTAGGAAAGATTGTTGCGTACTATTGCCGCGGGTCGATTGGTAACGCATCTGGTATTAAGACAGATTTTCTAAGCGAATCTTGATCACTTCACCGGCCACTGTTTTAAGATTCCCAATCTCGCTAATTGCCGCAAGCATGTTCTTCTCTTTGGTTTCGTGTGTGAGTACAACCAAATCAGTTTGACTCTCACCCTCATCCGCCTCTTTTTGTAAAAGCGCATCAATGGAAACATTATGCGACGCTAGAATCTTCGTAATATCAGCAAGCACGCCAGCCTGATCAGCGACACACATCCGCAGGTAATAACTCGTCGTGATTTCACTAATTGGCAATATCGGAGTGTCACGAACAGA
>CAIMXN010000015.1 GCA_903845455.1 uncultured beta proteobacterium
AGCATTCACACTCAATCTGAAATTGCACAAAACAATCCACACCGCATCCCTGATAACTTGAATCCTAAGTTACGCAGAGCTATCGATCACCTAGATGTAATTAAGCGCGAAGTAAAAGATGACTTAAGTGAGAAGATTTCTGAGGCTAGTGAAACGATCCATAGCCTTGCATTCAAGAACATTCCGTCAGTAGCAAAACCAACCCTTGATTACACTACCGGCACATCTAATTGATAATATGCGTTCTTGCTGGCAGCTTAAGTTAGATTTACAAGCCCGCTTTTTGCGGGTTTTTGCTTTATAGCCACCGTCTGCAATGGGTCGAGTTGCGTCCTAGAGGACTAATCAGTATCAGAGTCTGCTGTACATCGCATAACTGCCGTAGCCAGAAAATTCACTAAACAGTCTTTCCACGGCTAACAGCGGACGATAGTGTCTGGAGTAAGCGGACCTCTTGGACGCTTCATTAGAACTCATACTCAACCTGCATGCGGACTGTGTTTTTTTGAGATGCAGTTGTTGTTCCCCATAGATAGGCTAGGTTATAGACAAGAGCCTCTTTTTTCCCCAACTTTGTTTTTCCAAATATTGCCGGACCAGCACTAGTTTGTTGTTGTTGATTGGTATTCCAGCTATTAAGCTGTCCTAGCCACGAGTAGAGCTGTGCTCCCAACTCTAACTCGGGTTGTAGTCGATACTTTACTTGGCCTTGATAGCCAAAATATGTGCCTTGATTTTCTGTCCCGGTGTAGTGACCCTGCATTAGTAAATTTAGGTTTGCTTGCCACTTACGCCAATCACTTTGCAATAAAAAGCCATACTTAGCCTCGTAACCTTCATTACGATTTTGTGGCCGCTCAAGTTCAATCAAAAAACCGACATCAATAGGATATTTCCCAGTTTCAGTTAATTGAAATTTATTCTCCCACTCGATAGCGTCAAATTGTGAGTTGTTGCCATCCCAGATATTTTTTCCATAAACCTCGGTAAACCACCAAGAATTAACGCCATAACCAAATCCGATAGAAGCCCCTGATTGCCTAGAGTCTTCACCGCTTCTTGGGGTTTGAGAACCAAATTTAGTGTCAATTTCACGCTCACCT
The DNA here is from genome assembly GCA_903845455.1 of uncultured beta proteobacterium. GTDB lineage: Bacteria > Pseudomonadota > Gammaproteobacteria > Burkholderiales > Burkholderiaceae > Polynucleobacter. The sequence goes on from CAIMXN010000015.1 coordinate 1,104, forward strand.
TCCTCGACTCTCGGGGTGTAAATGTAGTCAGCGGGGCCGCTTAAATATTCTCCGGCATGCACAAGTGAGCAGATGAGAAGGATGCTTGATACGACTAAGTATTTAAAAATGGTGAATATGGATTTCATTTGACAATCACCACCCCTTGAGCTGTCTCGGGACTAAATTCGCCTTCAAACTTATAGCGACCCGGTAAGAGAGGGCCTATGTAAACAGAAGCTTTGCTATTGGCATTAATGAGTACTTCGCGGTTAAGGTCATAGCTCTCAAATTCCTCTGGGGTGTCATCAAGGTTCTCTATCAGCAGCTTCACCTTAGTTTGTGCTGGGATCTGTATTTGTGATGGTATGAACCGACCCTTTTCAATCTTGATGTTGATTTCTGTTGTGTTGGCACTAGTTTGACTGGTAATACCAATCAATGAGCCGGTAAGAAGATAAACAAGGAAATTTTTCATAGCATGAGTCATTTGTTAAATAGGAATGATTCTCATCATACATCAAAATGAGAATGATTCTTATTTAAAAAAGGCAAGGAAATAAACTATGGATGTCTGCTTTGGGTCGGTAGCGCCTTCGAGGCTTGGTAGGGACGAAAGACCGCTTTGCTGCTGATAACTGACTTACTTATTTATAGCCAACATGTGTATTCAAGGTCACTTGGCTCTCTTTATTCATTGATTAAATTTACCTTTAATAAGCCCCCTGTCATTTTTTGCTATTACGACACTCACAATGCCCGCTCACTCTTTCGAGCGATGGGACCCAAGATCATCTTTACGCCTAGTTTTGCTCAAATGATTGATATAAATTATAAAAATTGAAGGTATTTAGGTGTAGGCTTGTAGAGTAATTTTTTAAAAATAGAAGGGTCGACTCTAAAAAGGTGAGGGTATGAATAGATTTAAGCTGATATCGGCCCTAGTGCTAGTCTCTTTTGGTAATTTGGCTTACGCCCAAGCCGCTTGGGATGTAAGGGCATTGGCAAATTCTGCCAATGTATCAAATCGTTTGGTGTTAACTAATCAATTGCCTTATATGGAAATGCCTACAAGTACTGCCAGAACGCTTGTAAATATGACTGATAGATTTAGTTTGTTATCTGGAATTTACCCAAAAATTTTGATACAGCAATCAAATAACTTAAATGCTGTTGCGACCTATCGCGAAGGGCAGCCATTCATAATAATTGATAAGCCTATGTTTGACCTGTTTGTAAAAGATGGGGGCGCTGCCGCCGCAGTAATAGGCCATGAAATGGCACATCTGTACTTACGACATTCTTATGCCTCTATTGAGGCAAGGCAAAATGCAGCAATAGCTGGTGCAATTATTGGAACATTGCTTGAGATACTTTTTATTGGAAAATTTGGTGTGGTAGGTTTGGGTACCGATCTAGGGAATGCTTTTAGCTCTGGAATATCAAATTCATATTCTCGAGATCAAGAACGGGACGCTGATAAACAGGGGATGATATGGGCTTTACAAGCAGGTTATGACCCTGATGGTTCAACAAGACTTTTTGCAGCGCTTGAAAAGACTCCTGGAGTTACTGGTTCTTTTTTTAGTTCACATCCGAGTTCAGCAGAGCGGAGCGAAACTGCAAAAGAAAGGGCTGAACTTTTTAAAAAATATAAGTCTATAGATGTTCTTGTATCACCTGATCTACTTGCACTAAATAAAGCAATTGACGAGGATAGAGAAAGGCAGATTCCCAAATCAGAAGCAGGCAAAGCAGGGGCTATTGCTTTTAGTAAAAAGGATTACGCAGGTGCAAAAGCAAGCTACGAAGAGTGTGCGAAATCTGGAGAGATAGCCTGTATAAATAACTTGGGCGTCTTATATCAATTCGGACTTGGCGTGCCAGTAGATAAGAAAATTGCAGTTGAGCGATATAAAGAGGCAAGTGAAAAGGGGTCAGGACTTGCTTTGTATAACTATATTGCACTGTACGCCTCTGGCAATGATGGCCCACTTGATACGACTAAGGTAATTAGGTTAGAAAAAGATGCCTCTGAAAGGGGGTCTGCTAACGCAATGGGTACTTTGGCACTAACTGCATATATGTCGCAGTCATTTGGTTTTCCGAGGGAATGGCAGGACAAGGTGGATTCTGAATTTCCCGACAAAAAAACTTTAGTTAATTATGCAAAGGCTGCAGCAATGAGAGGCTCAAAAGATGGGCAAACAGCTTTAGGCATGTACTATTTATATGGTTACGGGGTTACTAAGAATATTGATTTAGCTGAAAACTATTTAACTCTTGCTGCAAATGCAAATGACATGAGAGCAGATGCCTCTCTCTTGGTTCTCTATGAAAATGAAAAGATTGATACCGAAAAAGTACAAAAAATAAAAGATAAATACAAAAATAACTCATCAGCTATGGCCGGTTTATCTGTATTAATGGCTAACTATTACTGTAAGGCGGAGGCATCACCTGCCAATAGTGCTAAATGTTTTGATTTGGTTAAAAAGGGGAGGAGTTTTATTGTTGGCCCTGTTATTTATGGCTACATCCTAACAGAGGGTATAGGTACTAAAAAAGATTCAATCGAGGGGAACGCTTGGCTACTTTATGCAATAAACAAAACAGGTCATAACTTTGCAACTTGGGCGTATGAAAGAAATATTGCCAAACTTAGTCCGTTAGATGTTGAAAAAATAAAAAATCGTGAGAAAGAGATTGCTGCAAGCCCTAATACGCAACCTTAAGTGCTTAGTCATTTAGATGGCAGTGTTTTAAGTATCGCAAGAGCTAATTGCTCTGGGTCTGTCAGGTCTAACTGCGTATATCCTGAAGGGGGGCGGCCTCGGGTTTTAAGCTTTTTATAGAACATATTGCAGTGATTGCCTAAGTCAGTCAGGTATCGGAACATCACACTTTTTTCACTGCGCTCTGCTTTGGCTTCTAAGGTTTCTTCACCATTTCTATACTGTGGATGGTTTGCACCTCGTAATACATTCTTGGATTTGTGGGCACCGTGCATTCGACAGGCTTTACATCCGTAGGCAGCCAAATTCTTGCAGCGTAATTTAGTACGCTTAGTCATAACTTGACATTGTTTTGCTCCATTTAATAGGCTTGGTAAGGGGGGCATTAGTAAAGTTCTTTACACCAATTTACATAGGGGTGAAGGGTCGTTCAGGCGGGGGTTTTTTATTTAGCGCTAGACCTATGCAAAGGAATGACGGTGGTGACGCTGGTTTGAGAACAAATCTATAGCGATATCTATTATTTATATTATTTTTTAAAGTACTGTCATCACTGTCAAAAGGGCGGGCTCCCTTATGTACCAATGGAAGTTTGCCCGCCAGATGACTATCAAGCACTGTCATTACCGTCCATTGAGCAATCATGGATGCGCCCCCTCATGAATATGAATTGTCCTCAAAACCTCTTGAGTAACAATATCTGCCCAGTAAATTGAGCTACCTATCACCACCTCAAATTCTTGCCTGGCAACAGATAAACTAGGTAAGTTATAGCCACGTACTTGTGAGTCTGAGTGTGCACTCTTCTTGCCTCTAGCTGCTTTGGCGCTTGGGCAAAGCTTTGATAATCGAGCCGCAATATATTGCCCTTGGGTTGATGCATATCGCTCTGAGTTTTTATCAAAGTTTTTATATTGTTGGGTCAAGGTGTGTGTCGCAGCAAATTCTGGCTGATCCCATTCACTCATATATGGTTCGTCAGACCCACTTAATGATCCAGCCTGTAGAACCTCAAACCAGTATCGATCAAATCCAGTCAGGGATTGAATCTTTTGATTTGTATGTTCATCCGTGCTGGGCCGCTTCCGAATATTGAAACTAGTGAGGTCCATATTTATCAAGTCAAAAATCATACTGCCAATTGCAATAGGGTCGTTGATGTGGCTCAGCAGATCATTGAAGTAGTCGTTATTCCCCTTCATGCTATTAGCAACCCTCAAAAACAAAAATCTTCGGTCATCAAGCTCTATATGAGCAAATTGGTCGTTATTACTGGCTGCAATAAATCGATGGTACGAATCAATAATTCGAGCAGGCTGGTACTTTTGCTCAATACGACAGGACGGCTCTGTTATTAATGACTTTAATCGCTCAAGCTTTTTTCGATCACCAGCAAAAAGGGCTTCATCCATACAAACAATGTATTTTTGCTCGAGAACTGCATTGAAATTACCAACAACATGATCCACATCATTAACTTCCAAGGTCGTCCTAGGCCAAATTTTCCCTAATAATTTAAAAAACGTACCTTTTCCAGTACCTTGTGCTCCTAGCAACACAAGCATAATTCCCGGCTTCTCTTCGGGGTGTTGGAGCATGTGTGCCAGATAGCGTAATAAATACTTAAATACAGTTTCATTCCTATCGCATATAACCGCTAAAAGGAAAGCTCTGATTTCAGTCCAATCACCCATGACGGCTTCGGATGGCCCCACCCAAAAGTTAATCACATCTAATTGCATTGGAATGGGGCTAAACGCTGTCTTTTTGAAGACGTGTGTATTTGGGCTAATCCAAAATTGATTAATTAGCTGTTTAGGGTCATCTTGAAATCCGCTTTTTTCACAAAACCGCTTTATCTTTAATTCAGCGGGAGCTTTTTTGTAGAAGGAGAGGCTATTTACTTCTTTGCCCGCCCTAATTTCAGCAATTTCATTTTGATCAACCATCCAAATATCACCACTAGAATCATATATAGCAAAGTGATTTTGAATAGTTTGAAGTGATGATGTTCTACGCTGCTTACTCATGCCACCCACCATCTTCGGCTAAAAACCTAATGCTCCCAAGAGTGGGGTGGGTGGGCAAATCAGGATCAAATCCAGAAATTAAGTAATCAAAAATACGTTGATCAAACCTATCTGTCGCTGTGATGCTCCAGTCATAAGCAATCTCTTCGGCACAATCCCAGCCAGTGCTCAATATGGCCCAAATTACTCGTCGATATACCTCGTAATCACAATCGGCATCAATGAAGCTAAGCATGCCCCTTAATCTTGCAATCTGTCGTGGGGTCTCGTCTGGTGGTGGAAATTTACCCATTAATGAGCTTGTAACGTCATCAACTTTTAAATACTGAGGTCTTTTAAGGAGTGATGACAAGTCTAATGGCGCTTTCAGCGACTGATCCAACGCATAGTTAACATCCAATACAGCACCACCAAAAACGTAATCTTTTGCCTCCATCGGAGCTACGTATACAGGCTGCTCAAGTTGATAAACCGATTTGTCAAACTTTACCAATCCACCTCCAATGACTTTGGCTATCTCGTTTTCCAAGAAGATACCTATGTGAACGCTTTCATCGGCTAATACCGGTCTGGAAAGTTCGAGTACGGCTCTTGCTCTTGGTGCTTGAGGGGTATGACTCCATGTCTCGTAACCAAATCCACGATATGCAGCCAATAAGCTCACTAAATCGCTATAAGCCTTGGGGCTTGCGAACCAATCTAAATCTAATGGCATAAACCTACGTGGTTGAGCTAGTTTTTTAAGTCGATAATGCGATTTCTCTGGATATTTATTCGTCTCATTGTGGTTTCCATAGTCAAAACCTGAGGTGAAAAACGTCTCCCCCTTGACTCGACTTCTGGTGGACAAGATCCTTCGCTCAAAGGATTGAAAATCACAAGCAACCATTTGTTTGGGCTGGTTATCAAATTTATTCTTACCTAGAGAGTAGTGAATATCTTCGCAATTACTCATGCGAGCCACCATTCGACTTGTAAATCGCATCAATATGATTCAAAGCTTCATCGCTTGTGGGTAGCTGCTGCCCCTCGTCTTGAAGCTTCATTAGCTGACCCATATATACCCCCTCGTGAGTCCCTAAATTAATGCCGGTTACAACAAAATATCTTCCATCCATCAGCCGTTTTTCATCTAAAGCCACACCTTTATACCCAGCATTCAAGATTGCAATTCCTATATCTAGGATTTGAGGTGTCTGAGTGGAAAAGGGCACATCATCGGGGTCTATAACGTAGATATCGCCAGACCTGGAGTGGTAGATAAGTAAAATATCACTCATCATTTGCACTCCTCAATTTTCGATTTCAACCAGTCTTGAATGGCTTTGCTGGACCAGCCAGTGGACCTTGATGTCAATAAAATACTTTTCGGAAAAGTTTTTTCCCGAACAAGTTTGTAGATAGTAGAGGGCTTTAGACCCGTTAGCGCACATACTTCCTTAATGCGATAAATTTGCAATGATTCCAATTTGAATCTCCTATATCAGTTAAGTGATGAGTAGTCATACAGCGATATATAACTACATAGGAGTATTAGAAAATACGGAATTCGTACTTAACCGGCTAAACCCGATTTACTTTGGCTTGAACTCTGATATCCAATCACGGACAGTTGAGAAAGTGATGTCTTTATGATCATCATTAAAGACAATATTTTTTTGCTCTTCTTCTACTTCATAAATTAGTTTTGTATTTTTTCCTTCAATAATTGCCTTCTCACGAATACTATTGTGGTTATGATTTTGGTGCTTCTTAGTCGCTCTTCTCACCACCTCTTTGAAAGGGTGCTCTTTTCGTTGTCGAGGCCTTTGGGCAATCCTGCTTTGCTCATTTGATTTACCGTTAATAATGTCCTCAGCAGCGCCTAGAAGTAATTTCTTCATTACGTCGTCTTTATTCTTTGCAGCAATCCTAATTCCTTCGGCAACTGCATGAATTGCTGGATTTAAATGCTTCTTTTTTTTGATCGCTTCACTAATCTCATCAAGCGTAATGAGGGCAAGCTGATTAGATTGATCTGGATTCCACCTTAGGTGTAGCCCGTTTTCTTTCCGCCGTAATGCAAATAAGAGTTTTAGAAGATGGTTGCCATAGTCAGCGAATGAGTCTTCATCCAGCTCTATATTTTTGAATCTAGCTAGGTACCTATCAAGTCTTATTTGGGGGTAGTTAGGTCTCGCTGTGCTCATGCAACGCTCCTAATCTGAGTCACATTGGTTCTTTTTATCCCTTTAGCTTGATCATCGCACCAATCTGCAAACCACTGCATCATATTGATTCGCTCATCCATAAAGTTGGTTCGCAGATAAGCTCTGCGCACTTTATTCTTTTCCGAGTGGTCAAGTTGTCGTTCTATCGCATCGTAGTTAAAACCATTCTCATTAAGTACATCCGTTATTAATGAGCGCATACCGTGGGCCGTAACCTTGAAGCCTAACCTATGCAATGCCAGCCTTAAAGTATTTTCGGACATAATTTTGTGCTTTCCGCCCCCAGGGAAGATATTGCTATCCTGATTACGGAATGTTTGCGGCTTAATTGACAAAAGAGCATCTATAGCTTGTTTTGGGAGTGGGACCTGGTGCTCTCTACCGCTTTTCATTCTTTTGCTTGGTATGGTCCACATCTGACTATCGAAATCAACCTCTCCCCATACAGCACCTCGAATAGAGTTGTCCCGTAACCCTGTATATATTGCGAGCTTCAATGCGCAGACTGTTTTAGCATCCAGCTTTTGGTCATGGCCAGTTATATTGAGCGCTTTGATTAATTCCCCCACCTTATTTTGAGGCAAGGCGGTAAAGTGCTGAACCGGTGGCTTCTTAAAATATTGGTTATCAGCCATATCTCTAGCTGGATTGATTGTGCCTCGATGCGTATTCCTCGCATGTGAGAAGACTTGCGCTGCTACTGCTCTTGCCCGCCTTGCTGATTCCTTAGCCCCCTTATCGTAAGCAGTTTTAAGAACAGTAAAGAGATAGGCTTCTTTGATGGCATCAATTGGTAGCTTCTCAAGGTCTGGAAGTAAGTAACGGTTTAGAAGCCCCATATTTCGCTCATAGTGGTGGGGACTCCAATCGGGTTTATTGTGTTCAAGCCATTCCCGTGACATCACACCAAAAGTAGCTTGCCCTTTGATGACTTGATTTGCCTTGGCTATTCGATTGGCTGTTGATGGGTTGTCGCCTTTCGCAACATGTTGCTTGGCACCTACAAGTTTTGTACGTGCGATTTGTAGGCTTACTTGAGGATAGGTGCCCAAGCTATTTGTATTTTCATTCCCATCAATCCTAAATCTGTATATCCAAGAGCGACTACCGTTAGGTTTAATGCGTAATCGCAATCCACCACCATCATTAAGGTAGTACATATCTTTCTTTGCTTTTGCCGCCTTGCATGCCGCTTCAGTTAGCAGTTTTTCACCAGCCATTTAAGCTCTCCAGTACCCACATGAGTACCCAATTTTACCGTAGCTTTTGGTAAAGCGCTATGGAGTGTTATAACTTAAGGTACCCGTGTTTATGGGGTTTTAAGGCTGTTTATAGATAATGGTGAAGTTTGGTAAAGTCTAATTCGCCGCACGTCCGCTCCGCCAAATTAAATGGTGTTACAAGGTTTTTAGAAGTACAACACCTTGTTACCAAAAGCATTACCAAAGACCGCCTACGGGTGGTTTTTGTTTTTGTGCTTAACTGATCGGTTTTGGATGATTTGCTAATCGCTATTAACAACTGTTCACTAATTGTCCAAAATAAGTCTTCCTAATGAGTATAGGGCTAACCCTTATTTAATGAAGTTGAAAAAAGGTTTGATCAAGAAATAAATCAAACTTCAAGTAAGATCGTGACAACACATCTTTGAGCTGTCTTGAGGCCTTCTTAAGACTATCGCCCCAGGTTTCGAACATTGTTCATCCTTAAGGGTGTTATGACTTCAGATGAAACCCAACGAAAATTAGCAGCCATCATGTTGGCTGATATCGCGCATTTCAGCTCACTGATGGAGCGCGATGAGACTAGAACTTTTACTCGCGTGAGACAGTTTAGAGATCAATTAGTTTCCCCCCTGATCTTGCATCACAGCGGTCGGATAATCAAGACGACGGGAGATGGATTTTTAGCTGAATTCGCCAGCCCGACATTGGCCCTAGAATGCGCAATCGCAATTCAGCGAGCCAATCATGAGCAAGAACTATCTGTCGCTGCTGCCGATCGACTGCATTTGCGTATTGGCTTGAATGTCGGGGACATCATCATTGATGGTGATGACGTAGCGGGTGATGGGGTTAATATTGCTGCCCGCCTGCAATTACTCTCTCCTGAAGATGGTGTTTGTATTTCGAACATGGTCAGAGATCAGGTCAGAGAAGACCTTGGTGTTAGGTATGACGATCTCGGTGAACAGCAGGTTAAGAATATTGCTAGACCCATTCGTGCTTACAACATCAATTTATTTCCCAGTAGTTCGATCTATGGGAATAAGAGTGTGTTCAATCATTTAAAAGTCCAGGCTAAATCCAATAGGGCATTTTATGCAGTGATTGGCGTACTAGTAATATTTCTGGTGGTGGCGGGTCTATTTGGTTTGGACTACTGGCAAGAAGAGGTCAAAACAGCTGATACAACATCAACCAAAGCAGCCAAAGCGCCTCGCTTCTCAATTGTCGTTTTGCCCTTTGTTAACAACAGCGGAGACCCAGGTCAGGAATATATTGCAGATGGCATAACTGACGAAGTGACAACACAGCTTTCGAAAATTAAGGGGAGTTTCGTCATCGCAAGTGGCACCGCTTTTACCTTCAAGGGTAAGACTGTCGATATCAAGACAATCGCAAAGCAGTTGAATGTACGCTACGTTCTACAGGGCTCAGTGGTAAAGCTTGCAACGGGTTTTAGTATGAATGCACAGCTCACAGATGGCGCAACAGGTCAAAACCTCTGGGCTGATAACTTTGCAGCTGGGCTTGGACGCGTTGACGATCTACGCACAAACTTAGTGCGCCTTATAGCAATAGAATTGGATTTGCAGTTGACAGCAATTGAGGCAAAGAAATCGTCTCAAAGTAATAATCCTGATGCCGTGGATTACACCTTACTAGGGTGGACGATATTTCGTAAGCCTACAAACAAAGAAGGTCTTCTTAAGGCAAGAGGCCTATTTGAGAAGGCCCTGACCAGACAAAGTGACTATCCGTCAGCCTTTGTTGGTTTATCGCGTGTGGATGCGTATCTCGCTGATTTTCAGGGAGGCCCACAATATTTTCAGTTATTGTCTACCGCTGAACGAAACGCTAAATTGGCTATCTCGCTAGATCCATTTGATGCGAGCGCTCATCTTGCATTATCGACTTCCCTCATGTATCAAGTTAGAACAGAAGAGGCATTAAGAGCTAACGCAAGAGCGCTGGAGCTGAACCCAAATTACCCAGAGGCGTTAAATGTTCTGGGGATGCTCAAAATCTTTACTGGAAAGGCCGCCGAGGGAATTCCTCACTTTGAACGTGCTTTAGAGCTATCACCATTAGACCCATCTAGATTCCTTACTTTTTTTCGTTTTTGCCATGCATATATGCATATTGGCAAATTTGAGAAGGCCATTGCTAAATGTGAAGATTCAATAGAGGGGCTCCCCAACTACTGGCCACCCTCGTCTGATCTTCTTGCAGCTTACACAGCTCTCGGAAATCGCGAGAAAGCAGAGGCTGAAAAAGTACGACTATTAAGGATAAAACCCGACTTTTCTATCAGTTCTTATAGGGCATTAAGATATTCCAACAACCCACAGTGGCGTAAAGAAATTGAAGAAAACATTTGGGCAAACCTGAGTAAAGCTGGCATCCCTGAGTAATAACGATTTTGGTCCTATTGGATCCACGAATGAAATTAAACCCTGAATATAGCCCTGCAGCCTATAAAATAAGATTCACCACCCTATAAGAAGGTGTGGCCTAGCTTTACTTCTCAGGAGTTTTGACTTTGTTACCCGTCTTATCTGTGACTTTTTATTTCAACTGAAATACCACTTTATAAATGATTCAAGTACAGCTTGGATTGATACCTATGATGGATAAGGAATATATGACTTTAGGCCCCGATACAAATCATTGTTATGTGATTGCCGAGATGTATATTACTGACCATTCTGGTTTTGAAAAAGATTTCCCAGGCTTGTTTAAATCAATGGCTTTAAAAAAACTTCAAGAATATGGGGGTCAGTTTATTGTGCAAAATACTCATCCTATGAATTTAAAAGGTCGAAAATTAGAATCAGTCATGAACGTTCTTCAATTTGATAGTGTTGAAAAAGCGCTTGCTGCATATGCCTCTCCTGAAATGAAGCAGTTTGATAAATTGGCAAAAAAATACGTTAAGATTCGGCGCTATATTTTAAATGGCAGCCCGCTCTTGCTTTAGGAAGTCATCTAAATCAAGGGTATACGACCATCTTCCTTACATAGAGACTCACTAGGGTCCTTAGCCGCCCCTTATCAGTGGGTTATTAAATTGGGTAATAATTAGATATTCATGTAGGTTAACCTCAAAAGAGACTCAAAGATGACAGTCATTGTTACTGGAGGAGCAGGTTTTATAGGCTCCAATCTCATCAAGGCACTCAATGCCCGCGGTGAAAAACAGATTATTGCGGTTGATGATCTACGTCAGGGCGATACATTTCTAAATTTAGTTGATCTGGAAATTAACGATTACTTAGACAAAAAAGATCTATTTAAGGCATTTTCAGAAGGGTGGTGGGGCAAGATTGAGGCTGTTTTTCATCAGGGTGCTTGTACCGATACGCTGGAAAGTAATAGCGCATATTTGATGGAATCTAATTATCAGTACTCAAATGATCTTTACACTATTTGCAATGCTCAAAAAGTTCCCTTGATCTATGCTTCTGCTGCCACTGTTTATGGGCGATCTACGCAATTTTCTGAGGAGCGTGCAAATGAAAAGCCATTAAATGCTTATGGCTACTCTAAATTTCTGTTTGATCAATATGCTAGGGACTGTATTTTAGAAAAGAAAAATACTGCTCAGCTTGTTGGTTTACGTCTTTTTAATGTGTATGGACCATATGAATCTCATAAAAAAAATGCATCATCGATTATTTTTCAAATGCTGCAGCAATATAAAAACCAAGGATTTGTAAATCTTTTTGGTAAATATCAAGATAATGCTGCTGGAGAACAGCGCAGGGATTTTATTTCGATAGAAGACATCGTTAAGATTAATCTTTACTTTTTAGACCACCCTGAAAAAAGTGGCATTTTTAATGCTGGCACTGGTACTACCCATTCATTTAATGATGTTGCCTGTCAGGCCATTAACTCAATGCTACAGAGTCAAGGTCAACCAACGCTCTCTTTGGCTGATATGGTAAAGCAGCAATTGATTCGGTACATTCCCGTCCCTAAATCGCTGGAAAGAAAATACCAAAACTTTACTCAGGCAAACTTAGATCAACTCAGGGCAGTCGGTTATACCGATCAATTTATTGATCTGACACAAGGCATTCAAAAATATGGCGATTGGCTTGTCAAAAATCCAGATTTTTTTCAATAGAACAAGCAGGCTGTTAAGTAGGCGATAGAATTATGAATCTTTAGGCGCATATTTAATCCCGCATGCGTTCTTTGATCACTAGGCCAATATTTTCTGTTCTGTGATTTTTTTCTAAGTTATATTTTTCTAATGTTTGATTGATAAACTGATTGGTTTCGTTAACAACAATTTCTCGTTCGTTATCGACAGTTATCATGTGATAGCAATTGCTCAGCCAAATAATCCTTTTAGTTTCTGATGATGCGTTTTTGATAATCATGTCTGGGTTTTTCGGTGAAGCAGTTTCATCATTAATAGAATGAATAATTAATAGATCAGATACTACTTGCGAAAGATTTTTCTTTGCTGCGGATACTAGGCGCAATGATTGGCAGAGGTGCCTTGCCGGTAAGTGTGCAGCACCTAATTCACTGACCTTATTTTCCTTTACAGCACGCTCGATGCGACGACGTAATTCTTGATTTTTAACACCGTAGGGTGCGCTTTCCTTGTAATGCCAATTGCGTATTCCCAACTTATACATAATTGAAAGGAGGGGGTGGTACCAGGG
>CAIMXN010000016.1 GCA_903845455.1 uncultured beta proteobacterium
GAATCTACCAAACGATCTGAGACACGAGCAAAGTAAGATTTACCAGCTTGAAACATGCTTTCTTTTGGCGTCTCTTTAGAAATCTCGATGGGAGTTTCTGGGGTAATATCTGCCGCCTGAACAGCGGTAAATAAAAAAGCACAGCCCACTACCAGACCCAAGCGCACAAGGCTAGCGAGAGAAAAAGAAAGGGGTACTTTTTTGAGTGACATCGTATCAGTTTAACAAAGAATCATTTATTAACCAAATGTTCACCCTACCCTTAAGACCTTGTTTAAAAAGAACATTTTGCTTCAAAACGGGGCTAACGCACCAAAGAAGATCATTTAATCCAATAAATTAGGTCAACTCAGCTGCGGTAAAGAGCTCTTTTGTATAAACCTGCTGGGGATTCTTGATGAGGGCTTCGGTCTCACCAAACTCCACCACTTTGCCGCCTTTGAGAACCATCAACTCATGTGACATCGCCCGGATAACTGCTAAATCATGGCTAATCATGAGATAGGCCAAGTTGTATTTTTTCTGCAGCTCGCTCAGTAATGCCAGCACCTGCTTTTGAATGGAAACATCTAATGCAGAAGTGGGCTCATCCAAAACTAAGATTTGAGGACGTAAGATCAGTGCCCGGGCAATGGCAATCCGCTGCCTTTGCCCGCCGGAAAATTCATGGGGATAACGCATCAACGCTGCTCGATCTAAACCTACTTCTCGCAACATATCTGCGACCCTTGATTCACGTTCTGCCGCAGAGAGATTTGGAAAATGCACATCCAAACCTTCAGAAATAATTTGCATGACATTCATACGGGGAGAAAGCGAACCAAAAGGGTCTTGAAAAATCACTTGCAAACTGGATCGCAATGCGCGGCGCTCAACAGACTTTAATTTTTGCCAATCGTTGCCGAGAACATCGACTACACCAGTCACCTCTGCCGCTGAATCCCCAAGCAAGCCCAAGACAGCCATCCCCAAAGTGGTTTTTCCAGAGCCTGATTCGCCAATGACGCCAATGGTCTGACCTTGCTTTAATTCAAAAGTGACTTTGCGCAATACTGGGTGTCGTAACTGTTTCTTAAACCAAGAAGAGGATTGTGAGCTAGGATAAGAAACCGACAAGTTATCAGTCTTGAGAAGTACTGGGGCTAAGGGCATCACCGGCGCGATCTCACGAACAGGCTGGCTATTAACCAAAGCACGTGTGTAAGGATCTTCAGGATGACTAAAGACTTGTTTGGTTGCCCCGACCTCCATCAGATTCCCCTGATTTAATACCGCAACCCGATGGGCAAAATGTTTAACCAAATTGAGATCATGGGTAATGAGCAAGATTCCCATGCCACCATCATCTTTTGACTCCTCTTGCAATTCTTTTAATAGATCCAAGATTTGCAAACGCAAGCTCACATCTAAAGCGGTGGTGGGCTCGTCAGCAATCAAGAGGCGCGGTTTACAAGCTAAGGCCATCGCAATCATGGCGCGTTGCCTTTGACCACCAGAGAGTTGATGTGGATAAGAATGAAAACGGCTTTCTGGATCAGGTATGCCAGTCTTCTTGAGTAATTCAATTGCAGCTGATATGCAATCGGCTTTGGAAATCAGTGGCTGATAGACCTGCACTGCTTCAATGATTTGATTGCCAACGGTAAATAAAGGATTGAGCGCGGTCATCGGCTCCTGAAACACCATGGCAATCTCACGTCCACGAATCTGTCGAATATCTTGGATTGGCAAAGATAAAAGATCAATTGGCTCTCTGGAACTCTGCTTATTAATATCCTCTTTACCACTCCACCAAATCCGCCCAGTGACCTTGGCACCCTCTGGCTCTAATCGCAAAGGCGCAAGTGCAGTTAAGGTTTTTCCAGAGCCTGATTCACCGACTAAAGCAACCCGTTCGCCAACACCAATCTCTAAATCGAGATGATGAACTGCAAATTTTTCTCGGCGCCCAGACCCAAAGGAAATAGAAAAATCCTCATAGCGCAACAATGGGTTGAATGACTTAGAAGCTGAACTCATGGTCGCCCTCCACTCATCAAGCCTGATTTACGAGAATCAAAGGCATCCCGTAAAGCCTCACCCATGAAAGTTAATAGCAATAGAGTTGCAACCAAAACGACAAAGGTAGAAAGTGAAATCCACCAAGCATCTAAATTACCTTTGCCTTGAGAAAGCAGTTCTCCTAAGCTTGGTGTTCCAGGAGGTACACCGAGACCCAAAAAATCCAAACTTGTTAAAGACAGAATGGCAGCACTCATCCGGAAAGGTAAAAAGGTGATCACGGGGGTCAAACTATTAGGCAGAATATGGCGACGCATGATTTGTACATTAGTTAAACCTAAGGCTCTTGCTGCGCGCACATATTCCAAGGCGCGATTACGAAAAAACTCAGCGCGCACATAATCCGATAAACCCATCCACCCAAAAGCTGCCAACAAAATAATCAGCAACCAAATACTAGGATTAAAGATCGAGGCAAAAATAATTAAAAGATAAAGCTCTGGCATAGCAGCCCAAATCTCAATCAAGCGTTGTGAAATCAAATCAAACTTGCCGCCAAAAAAGCCCATTAGTGAGCCGGTGATGATGCCGACGCTGACACCCACAATAGTGAGCGCCAGACCAAATAAAATCGATAAACGAAAACCATAAATTAAACGCGCCAAGACATCGCGCCCGCGATCGTCGGTCCCAAGCCAGTTATCCCAAGACGGTGGCGCAGGATTAGGAACCTGTGAAAAGTAATTGAGCGTTTCGTAGCTATATTGAATTGGTGGGTAAAGCGCCCAGTTACCATTACTCGTAATATTGCGACGAATATCGGGATCTAAAAAATCTGTGGGAGTCGCAAAGTCGCCACCAAAAACGGTTTCCGCTTGATTGTGAGCGATTGGAAAATAAAAATGGCCTTCATAGCGCACAATCCAAGGCTTGTCATTCGCAATCAATTCAGCGCACATACTTAAGCCAAAGAGCATCATAAAGACCCATAGACTCACATAGCCTGTCCGGCTCGCTTTAAAACGTTGCCAACGACTCATGAACCACCCCCAGCGCCAAACTGAATGCGGGGATCAACATAAACATAGCAAAGATCAGAAATTAACTTGGTAAACAAGCCTATCAAAGTAAATAAATACAAGGTACCAAACACTACTGGATAGTCGCGGCGCATCACTGACTCATACGAAAGCAAACCCAAGCCATCCAATGAGAATAAAGTTTCAATCAGTAATGAACCAGTAAAAAAGGCGCCAATAAATGCTGCTGGGAATCCCGTCACTAGAGGCAACAGTGCATTGCGGAATACATGCTTCCAAAGCACTTGTTTCTCAGTTAAGCCCTTTGCTCTGGCAGTTAATACATATTGTTTACGGATCTCTTCCAGGAAAGAATTTTTTGTCAACATCGTGACCACAGCAAAGCTACCGAGAACGGATGCGGTAATAGGCAATACTAGGTGCCACAGATAATCCATCACTTTACCCATCACACTCAGATCATTCCAGTTATCGGACGTGAGCCCTCGCAAGGGAAAGATTTGCAAGAAACTCCCACCACCAAAAAGTACCAATAGGAGTACACCTAATACAAAACCAGGAATCGCATACCCCACTAAAATCATGCTACTGGTCACAGCGTCAAAACGGGAACCATCACGCACTGCTTTGGCGATTCCCAGTGGTATGGATACCAAATACGTAATGAAGAAAGTCCACAGACCAATGCTGATCGATACCGGCAACTTAGATACCACCAAACGCCACACGCTTTCATGTTGGTAATAACTTTGCCCTAAATCAAAGCTTGCAAAGCGGCCCAGCATCATGAAATACCGTTCAAGTGGTGGCTTATCAAAACCATAGAGGGCCTTCACCTCTTCTAAGCGTTGCGCATCAACACCTTGTCGACCACGATAAGTTGCGCCTGCACCAGAAGACTCTGAACCTCCTACTGAGGCATTACCTTTGCCCTTTAACTCGAGAACCATTTGTTCAACCGGACCACCAGGTACAAATTGCACCACCGCAAAAGTCAAAGTTAAAACACCCAACAAAGTGGGGATCATTAAGAGTAGACGTTTGAAGATGTAAGAGCGCATTTGTCCTTGCATTATTGAGACTCCTCTTTCCACCAGTTTTGCATAATCCATGACTCTGCTGAGTAATACAAAGGTGGCTCGGGATAGCGCATCTCTTTACGATAGGCTACGCGATGCGTTGGGTTGAACCACTGCGGCACAACAAAATAACTATTCCAGAGTACACGATCCAATGACCTCGTCGCAGCACGTAGCTCCTCGCGATTTTTTGCTTTTGTGATCTCCTCGACCAATGCGTCCACCACTGGCGACTGAATACCGATCACGTTATCAGAGCCTTTCTCTTTGGCAGCCTGACTACCAAAGCGATCCCATAACTCACTACCAGGATTTTGGGAGTCCTGAAAGCGAATCGTGGTCATATCAAAGTCGTACTCATTCATCCGCTTCTGATGGAGTGCAAAGTCACTCGTTCTGACATCCACCTGAATACCCAACTTTTCAAGATTGCGCACATAAGCAGAAATCACTCTTAAAAAGAATGGGCCATCCTCAACCATCTCAAAACGAAATAGCTCACCCTGAATATTGCGTAATGCGCCATCACGGTATTGCCAGCCTGCCTCAGCAAGCAAAGCTCTAGCCTTACGTAAGTTTTGTCGCAAACTTCCTGGGGCAGTTGTAGATGGTGGGGTTGGCATCAAACCAAAGACGGCATCGGGAACCCATTGAGGATATTTTGCTTTTAAGGGCTTGAGTAATTTCAGCTCTGCATCGGTAGGTTTGCGCGGCCCATCGAAGTTGGCACTCAAATCACTATTGGTGAAGTAACTGTTAATGCGTCCATATTGATCAAAAAAGATTTGACGATTGAGCCACTCAAAATCCAGTGCATACCCCACTGCTTGTCGCACACGCGGATCCTGAAAGATAGGACGCCGCAGATTCATAGCAAAACCCTGCATGCCAGCGCCATTGTGATTAAGAAAAGCTTTCTTGGTCAAAGTGCCGTCATTGAACTTGGTCCCAACATAACCTTTAGCCCAGATCTTGGCGCGATATTCAACTAAAGCATCAAACTCACCGGCCTTAAATGCCTCAAGCCGCACAGCATCATCGCTATAAAGCTTATAAAGCACGCGATCAAAGTTATAAAAACCAACACGAATATTTAAAGGCTTGGCTAGATGGTCAGCCCAATAGTTTGGATTTCTTTTAAAAGTGATAGATTTTCCAGCCTTGAATGATTCGATTAAATAGGGGCCACTTCCAAGTGGCTTTTCAAAAGCCATCTGATCAAAGGGGATCATCGAACCATCCGCCTTCTTGCCCCAGTTACGAGAAAAGATTGGCAGGGTTCCGGCCAAGATGGGTAACTCAGTATTGGTATTTTTAAAGTCAAAACGCACCTCGCGAGCAGATAAAGCCACTGCTTGCTTAATATCTGTAAAGGTTGTTTTATAACGGGGGTGTGCTTGACTACTCATTAAGACGTCAAAACTATGCTGGACGTCGGCAGCCAGTACTGGCGTGCCATCGGAGAATTTAGCATCTTGGCGGATCCGAAAAATGACGGACTTGTGATCTGCTGCCAACTGAATATCTTCCGCAAGCAAACCATAAACACTTGAAACCTCATCGGCACTTCCCTCGGCCAAAGATTCAAACATGAGTTCGATTCCAGGTGCAGTAATGCCTCGCAAGGTAAAAGGGTTGAATTTGTCAAAACTAGTTCTTTGCCCTGGATTGGGCAAAGTCAGGGTTCCGCCC
>CAIMXN010000017.1 GCA_903845455.1 uncultured beta proteobacterium
AAAGCGCCTGCTAGGAAAGTAGCAGTTAAGAAGACTGCAGCTAAGAAAGTGGCACCGCCCACCCCAGTAGCCTCGATCTAAGTTAGACCACCTCATGACGAAGTTAGCCAAGGCATTGGGCTCAGTCAAAAGTCATGAGGAGGAGTTACGACTTCTACAAATTGAATTAGTCAAACTTCAAAAACACATCATCGCAAAAGGTGAGCGACTCTTAGTGATCTTAGAGGGTCGTGATACTGCTGGTAAAGATGGCACGATCAAACGCATTACCGAACATCTAAGCCCTCGAGATACTCGTGTGGTTGCACTCAATAAACCCTCCCTGAGAGAGGAAGGCGAATGGTATTTTCAGCGTTATGTGGCTGAGCTACCTAGTGCAGGTGAATTCACCATCTTTAATCGCAGTTGGTATAACCGTGCGGGCGTTGAAAAAGTCATGGGTTTTTGTACTGATGCGCAATACAAACAATTCATGAATACCGTAAATGACTTTGAGGGCTTACTAATAGGATCGGGTATTCATCTTTTCAAATATTACCTAGATATCACCAAAGATGAACAGGCTGCCCGCATTAAAGATCGAGAGCAGGATCCGCTCAAGCAGTGGAAGATTAGTCCAATTGATCAACAAGCGCAAAAATATTGGCAGGCTTACAGTACAGCGCGTGATCTGATGCTCAAAAAGACCAATAGCACAAAAGCACCCTGGACAGTGATCGATGCAAACGATAAAAAACTGGCCCATCTCAATCTCATTAGAGATCTTCTTTCTAGGCTGAACTACCCAGAAAAAGATAGCAAAATTCTCAAGACCAACCCAAAGATTGTTACTAGCTGGGCACCTAAGTCCAGTAAGCTACCTAAGCTAGCGCCCTAGGAGAAAAAAGCTTTTACCTCTTGGATTAATTCTTCTGCGCACTCTTCGGGAATATAGTGACCAGAAGGCAGATGGCGGCCAGTCACTTCATTGGCAGCCACCCTCTTCCAATCTTCGATTGGAGTAAAGCATTGATTGACTAAACCATGCTCACCCCAAAGCACTCGCATTGGCATGGCTAACTTTTTGCCTTCGATGCGATCCGCGCGGTCATGGACTAAATCGATCGTAGCAGCAGCGCGGTAGTCTTCACACATGGCATGCATGCTCTGCGGATTACTTGCGGCAGCTAAATACTCGGCCCAACAGCCAGGATCAAAAATACCTGTGCCAGCGTGACGACCCATATGATTTTTAAGCCAATATTCTGGGTTGGCACCAATCAGGGTTTCAGGAACGGGTTCGGGCTGAATCAGAAAGAACCAATGCCAGTAGCCTTTCGCAAATGCCATCGTGGTATTTTCGTACATGCTTAAGGTTGGAGAAATATCCAAGACCATTAATTTCGTAACGCTCTGCGGAAAATCTACTGCCAAACGATGTGATACCCGTCCACCACGATCATGACCCAGCAAAAAGAATTGCTTATGGCCAAGCGCCTGCATCACAGCATGCTGATCAGCCGCCAACGATCGCTTGGAGTATGTTGAGTGATCTGCTTGTCCATGGGGCTTAGAGGAAGCACCATAACCTCGTAAATCAGCAATCACTACTGAATAGTGTTTGCTTAACTCGGGAGCGACACGATGCCAAATTGCTTTGGTTTGCGGAAAGCCATGAAGCATTAATAATGCGGGGCCAGAACCACCAATCTGACACGCTATATCAAGAGGACCATCATCTGATTGGACTGTGATAACTCTATCTTGAAACCCTGAGATTTGAAATGTCATAAAAACTTATAGAAATTGTGCATCAGAAAATTAACCATTCGGACAAGGCATCAGCGTTCCGGTCTTGGTATTCATTTGCGGCTTGCAGGGAGGAGTCGGTTGAGCCGGTTGAGCCTTTGGCATTGCAGGCGCTACCGGAATCACAGGATTTGGAGCGCTCGTTGCTGGGGCGCTTGTATTTAGAGGGTTCGGATTGGCTACATTATCTAGCGGCGTAGCAGGCGCTGTGCCACTTACTACAGTATTGACTTGTGAGCGTGCAATTTTTTCGGGCCCTGGGCAAGGCATAGTTGCCCCAGTCTTAGGATTGATAACTTCCCTGCACTGCGGATTTGCCTCAAGCCTTGTTTCAATCTTTGCCATGCTGCAGGCCGATAAGACAATACTAACTACAAGTGATATCCCAAGATACCTTGGTAGACGAAGTAGCTTCATTAGTGCGCTAATATTTTGGATAAAAAATCTTTAGCCCTGGGAGAACGTGCATCAGGATTGCCAAAGAATTCATCTTTACTGCAGTCTTCAATAATCCTGCCATGATCCATGAAGATCACACGATTGCTAACTTTACGTGCAAAGCCCATTTCATGGGTCACACAGCACATAGTCATCCCTTCATTCGCAAGCTTAACCATGACATCCAAAACCTCACCTACCATCTCCGGATCTAAGGCTGAAGTAGGTTCATCAAACAACATCACGATAGGATCCAAACTTAAAGCACGTGCAATCGCCACACGCTGTTGTTGGCCGCCCGATAGTTGCCCTGGAAATTTATCCTTTTGCGCCATCAAGCCTACCCGCTCCAAATATTTAAGCCCATGGGTCATTGCTTCATCAGGCGATCTACCCAAGACTTTAATTTGCGCAAGGGTTAAGTTCTCTGTAATGCTTAAGTGGGGGAAAAGTTCAAAGTTCTGAAATACCATACCGACTCGCGCCCTCAGCTTTGGTAAATTGGTCTTGGGATCATGTAACTTCATTCCATCAACCGAGATCTCGCCAGCCTGAAAAGGCTCTAAAGCATTGATGGTTTTGATTAGAGTAGATTTACCAGAGCCCGACGGACCGCAAATCACCACTACCTCACCCTTTTGAATGGAGGTAGTGCAGTCAGTCAGCACCTGAAATGAGCCGTACCATTTTGAGACATTTTGCAGTTTAATCATGATGATCTATGTATTTTCAACGGGAATAATTAACGGATGATGGCCACTTTGGCTTGTATTTTGCGCACAATTTTGGAAAGCAAGAAACAAATCACAAAGTAAGTGGCAGCTGCCAAGATATAGGTTTCGATTGGGCGTCCATAGTTCTTGCCCGCAATTTCAAATCCCTTGAGTAAATCATAGGCGCCGATGGCATAAACCAATGAAGTATCTTGGAACAAAATGATGGTCTGCGTCATAAACACTGGGATCATATTTCGAAAGGCTTGCGGCAAAACAATAAAGCGCATGTTTTGACCATAAGTCATACCCAAAGCTTGGGCGGCATAGCCCTGACCTCTTGGTACAGACTGAATGCCAGCGCGCACAATCTCTGAGAAGAATGCGGCCTCAAAAGCAATAAAGGTAATCGTGGCTGAAAGGTCGGCACCAATAGGTTTACCAATCAGCATCGGGATTAATAAGAAAAACCACAGAATCACCATCACCAGCGGGATTGATCGCATGGTATTGACATAAAAAATGGCGGGATAAGCCAAGGCCGGTTTACCTGACAACCTCATCAGCGCTAAAAAGGTGCCAAAGATAATGCCTCCTACCGTAGCAAGCACAGTTAACTGCACACTAAATAACAAGCCCTTGAGGATGTAGTTAGTAAAGAGTTCCCAGTTATAAAAACTTAGATCTAAGCTAAACATATTCGCAGTTCCTAGTGCGCTAGGCTTGCATCATTCGATGCAATGAAGCCAGGAACGCGGGTTTTCTTTTCAATCAGCGCCATGGCACGATTGACTGCAAATGCTGAGAATGCATACAGCAGAGTGACTGCTAAATAAATTTCTACCCCTCGTGAGGTTTCTTCTTGAGCCTGCATGGCAAACAAGGTCAGCTCAGGAACAGAAA
>CAIMXN010000018.1 GCA_903845455.1 uncultured beta proteobacterium
CAGCGTGCAATGGAGATTGCTATCGCCGCTGGGTCACCTAAGTTGGCGCTTCAAGCCACCCAACTTTGGGATAACCTCTCTCCACCATCGGAAACGAAGCCAAAAGAGATTCTCATTACCTTGCTGGCATTAAGCCAACATTGGCCCGATGTTGTTAAACCAACCATTGATTTACTCAAACAACAAACCCCAGCAGAAAGAGAAAATATCTTATTGCAGTTGCAATCCTTGCTAGCCAAGGCAAATGATGAAACGCAAGCGCTACTGGCCTTTTATGAAATCGTTTCGTCAGTAAAGCCTGAACCAAAAGATCCCAACATCTTGTATACGTACGCCATGTCAGCTGAAAAGTCTGGCCATGTAGATGTGATGGAAAAAACATTGCGTCAAATTTTGCGCAAGAACCCTAATGATGTCAATTCTCTCAACGCTTTGGGTTACTCTCTGGCGGATCGTAATATCAAACTGAGCGAAGCATTTACCTTGATTAACAAAGCTCATCAACTCTCACCACGCGATGGTTTCATCTTAGATAGTCTTGGGTGGGTTAACTTTCGTTTAGGTAAACATGCGCTTGCCCTAGAGCAATTACAACAGGCATTTACACAGAAGCCTGAAGCGGATATTGCAGCACACCTAGGTGAAGTACTCTGGACAATGAACCGCACTGCCGAGGCCGAGGATGTATGGCGTCAGGGGCAAAAACTCGATGCAAATAACGCTACACTTAAAGAGACTTTAAAGCGTTTGAAACCAGACTGGTCGCTTGCAGTGCAAACCTCTGAAGGCTTATGGGATGGTCGTTTTGCAGTCAAAATCACCGGCCTGACTGATAGCCAAAATCAAGGTGGATCTGGCGGCTTTACCTTAACGCAAGATGCCCTCAAAGATATTCTAGAAATTCGTAATCCCGTGGGTGGCTCTATTGCCAAAATTACAATCACCCCTGGTGAGGCATCACTCGAGCGTAATGGTGAGGTTATTACTGCAATTGATGCTGATACTTTGATCCAGAATGCTTTAGGTTTACCTTTACCTGCTCGCGGTCTTTCTAATTGGCTACGGGGAGATGTGCGTCCTAGCAGTAATGCAAGTGTCGAAAGAAATGAAAAAGGACAGGTCAATAAAATCATTCAAGATGGTTGGACACTGAACTACAGTTGGGGCGATTCTAATCACTTAGAAAAACTTGTTATGACTCGCAGCTCTAACATTGGGTCGATTGATATTCGCTTGGTATTCGACGCTCCGAATGACTGATGTGAAGCAAGCTACCTTGGAGCTTAAATGTCCAGCGAAGCTTAATCTTTTCCTGCACATTATTGGACGCCGACCCGATGGCTACCATTTGCTTCAATCTGTTTTCCAACTGATTGATTGGTGTGACACTGTCACCCTCAAGCCCATTTCTGAAAATGCAGTACGCCGAGTTAACCCAATGCCTGGTGTACCACCAGAACAAGATTTGGTAGTACGCGCCGCAAAAATTCTCAAAGAATTTAGCAATGTTTCGAGTGGCGTTGAAATCAGTCTCCAGAAAAAAATCCCCATGGGTGCTGGTCTCGGAGGTGGCTCGTCAGATGCTGCTGCGACACTGATTGGCTTGAACTATCTTTGGGATCTCAAGCTTGATAAGGTAAGCCTGAGTACATTAGGCTTAAAGCTGGGGGCAGATGTGCCATTTTTTATCTTTGGCCACAATGCTTTTGTCGAAGGCATTGGAGAAAAAATTCAAGAAATTACCTTGGAAAATCGAGATTTTTTAGTCATTTTTCCCAATAAAGGCATAGCCACTGCAAGCATTTTTCAAGACCCTGAATTGACCCGAGATCACGCTCGCATTACAATAGATGGCTTTCTTGCATCGCCGTTGTTCAGCTACTCAAATGATTGTCAGGCTGTAGCGATGCGGATATGTCCTGAAGTGAAGCAAGCATTAGATTGGATTAGCGTGGCATTACCGAATTCAGAGCCCCGTATGTCTGGCTCTGGAAGTAGCGTGTTTACAGCTTTAGCGGCTGAAACAGATATCGCAAAACTAGCAAATCTTTTGCAAAATCTTCCAAAAGGATGGGTAGGTCGAATTGTTCGGGGGCTAAATAAAAATCCCGCTTACAATTTGGTTTCTTCAGAATGACCTGTAGGGGAATCGCCAAGCTGGTTAAGGCACTGGATTTTGATTCCAGCATGCGAAGGTTCGAATCCTTCTTCCCCTGCCAACTACTGTAGATTAGACCAAAAGACATCCCTTCGACCCTCACCAAAATTCCAAAATAGACTATGTCCGCACCCATGAACGCTGATTTACTGACTCTATTCACAGGCAACGCAAATCCCGTTTTAGCGCAGGCTGTTGCCAAAGAACTGGGTCTCCCCCTCGGAAAGGCCTTTGTCGGTCGCTTCTCAGACGGTGAAATTCAGGTTGAAATTCAGGAAAATGTCCGGGGTAAGAACGTTGTGGTAATGCAGTCGACCTGCGCGCCGACGAATGACAATTTAATGGAACTGATGATCATGATTGATGCTTTGAAACGAGCATCAGCAAGTCACATAACCGCAGTGATTCCTTACTTCGGATATGCTAGACAAGACCGCCGCCCACGCTCAGCACGCGTCGCAATTTCTGCCAGAATCATTGCTAATATGCTCCAATCAGTTGCTGGGATCGAACGTGTTTTAACTATGGATCTGCACGCGGACCAAATTCAGGGCTTCTTTGATATTCCAGTAGACAACATCTATGCCTCGCCTGTTTTGCTAGCTGACCTAGAAGCACAAAAGGCCAAGAAAGATCTAATTATTGTTTCCCCAGATATCGGGGGTGTTGTTCGCGCCCGTGCTATGGCAAAACAATTGGGGACCGATTTGGCCATTATTGATAAACGTCGTCCCAAGGCGAATGTTTCCGAAGTAATGCACCTCATTGGTGAAGTAGAAGGTCGCCATTGCGTGATCATGGATGACATCATTGATACCGGTGGAACGCTTTGTAAGGCTGCTGAAGCCCTCAAAGAGCGAGGCGCTAAGGGTGTTACGGCTTACTGTACTCACGCGGTCCTATCGGGTGGCGCAGTGGCTCGTATTGCCGCGTCTGAACTTGATGAACTTGTAGTGACCGATACCATTCCTCTGACGCCAGAAGCAATGAAAGTGGCCAAAATTCGTCAACTGAGTGTTGCCCCCATCTTGGCTGAAACCCTAGCGCGCATTAGCAAGGGTGATTCCGTGATGTCAATGTTCGCTGAATAAGCTAAAAATAGTCGTTTTACCTCCATTTTTGGCAGTTTTTAGGCTTAAGTAGGAAAAAACACCGATTCCCACGATATAATCGAAGGCTTTTCTGTTTGGTCGCGAACGGAAATTAACCTTAATTTGGGAATTTAATATGAAAGTAGTAGCCTTTGAAAGAAGCGTACAGGGAACGGGTGCGAGCCGCCGTCTGCGCAACTCCGGTAAAACTCCGGGAATTATTTACGGTAGCAAAGATCCAGCTGTAGCAATTGAACTGGACCACAATGCTCTGTTCCATGCTCTCCGCAAGGAAGCATTTCACTCATCAATCCTCGATCTCGAAATTGGCGGAAAAGCACAAAAAGTGTTGTTGCGCGATTATCAGATGCATCCATTTAGGCCTTTGGTATTGCACATTGACTTCCAGCGCGTATCTGCGACTGAGAAGGTTCATATGCGCGTTCCATTGCACTTCATTAACGCTGAGAATTCAGCTGCAGTGAAATTGCAAGGCGCCGCTATAAGCCACATCAACACTGAAATCGAAGTTTCCTGCTTGCCAGCTGATTTGCCAGAGTTCATCGAAGTAGACTTAGGTGGCATTGAAGTTGGTGGCCATGGTATTCATGCTAAAGACCTTGTATTGCCAAAAGGTGTGTCTTTGGTATTGCACGTTGAGCAAGAAAACCCAGTGCTTGCTAATGCACGTATCCCAACAGTCAAAGCTGCGGATACTGAAACTCCAGCTACTGCTCCAGCGGCAGCCGCTCCAGCTACTGCAGCTCCAGCTGCTGAGGCTAAAAAAGATAAGGCTTAATGATTTAAGCTGCATTCCTTGTATACGAGAAAGCCCGCTTGATCGCGGGTTTTCTTTTTTGTGGAAAAGCTTTTATCCTTAAACCCACATCATGACTAAATTAATTGTTGGCCTGGGCAATCCAGGCGAAGAACATCAAGAAGATCGACACAATGCCGGCTTCTGGTTTGTTGACGCCCTAGCAAAGCAATTGGGCGTTCGCTTTGAATCTGAAAAGCGCTTTCATGGGAAAGCAGCAAAAGCCAAGTGGGAAGGCGAAGATCTCTTTTTACTGAAACCAACTACTTATATGAATTTAAGCGGACAAGCCGTGGGCGCACTGTGTCGCTTTCATAAAATTCTGCCTCAAGATATCTTGGTGGTTCAGGATGAGCTTGATCTCAAGCCTGGCACAGCACGAATTAAGCTCGGCGGCGGAACAGGTGGGCACAATGGCTTGAAGGATATTCAAGCACATCTGAGTACCCCAGAATACTGGCGCCTACGCCTAGGTATTGGTCATCCACGCGATCTAGCTGGTGATGGAAGAGCTATGGATGTGGCTGACTATGTTTTAAGAAGACCCCTGCAAACTGAACAACAGTTGATTGATAGCAGCATTGAGAATGGTTTGAAAATTCTGCCCCTGTTTTTTAAGGGGGATACTCAAACCGCCATGCTGGAATTGCACTCTAAAGGCTAAAGGCTTAAGCTATTTTGGCCTTAGTAGCCGCAGTTAATAGCCTGTACTTAGCCATCAACTGGTCCGGCGATTCTGTGTAGTTTGGATTAAATGGAATGCAATCCACCGGACACACTTGACGACATTGGGGGGCATCATAGTGCCCCACACATTCAGTGCACTTATCAGGATGAATTTCGTATATTTCGAGTCCCATGTAAATCGCATCATTGGGACACTCTGGCTCACACACATCACAATTGATGCACTCGTCCGTAATCATTAAGGCCATCGTCTTACCTGCTAGCCTGACTCTTTACTTTGATTGGCAGCAGCAATCTTTTTGACTAACCATTTCTCGACGGATGGAAAAACAAACTTACTAACATCACCGCCCATTGAAGCAATCTCACGCACAAAGGTGCCAGAAATAAATTGATACTGATCCGATGGCGTTAAAAACAAGGTTTCAACATCGGGGAGTAGGTAGCGATTCATCCCAGCCATTTGAAACTCATACTCAAAGTCAGAAACAGCGCGTAGACCACGCACAATAACGCGTGCATTATGCTCACGCGCAAAGTCTTTTAATAAACCCGTAAAGCCAACGATCTTGACATTGGAATAGTGACCTAACACCTCTTTAGCAATTTCAATACGCTCATCTAAATTAAAGAAGGGGCGCTTGCTGCGGCTATCCGCAACACCCACAATCAGTTCGCCAAAAATACTAGAAGCACGACGAACCAAATCTTCATGGCCGCGCGTAAATGGATCAAATGTTCCTGGGTAAACAGCTACAGTCATAACTCTCCTAAGGCTTTATCAGCTACAGGCAAGAGTTTAGTCCCTTCTACTGCGGAATAGACAAGCTTTTACCTGTCCTGCCTCTAAGTACTTTCCACAATACCAGTCTGGCAATAGGGCTTCTATCTCTCCAAGATTGCGGCTAGCGGGAAATTCAATGTAAATGCCGCCTCCAGCGCCATCATCACAAATGCGACCAGCCTGAATCAGCGCCTTATCAAGCAAAGTCGATTCCTGAAAAGGCGGGTCAATAAAGATCAAATGGCTGGAATAATCTGGCTGCTGACTCAAAAACTCTAAACCGTCTTGATGCAATATCTCAACCAAACCTGGTGCTGGTGAAGATTGGAGCAGTTTGAAGTTCGCCAGTAAGTTGGCATGAGCCTTTTTATCTCGCTCAATCAAGACAACTGCTTGAGCATGTCTAGAAGCCGCCTCAAAACCTAATGCGCCAGTACCAGCAAACAAATCCAAGCAACGCAAACCACTTAAATCTTGGCCCAACCAATTAAACAAGGTTTCCCGAATACGATCCGTAGTAGGACGGAGTCCAGGTACATCAATGACAGACAGCAAGCGACTACGCCAAGTACCTCCAATAATGCGAATCTTCTTAGGGAGCTCTGAGCGTTGGTCCGAAGAGCTAGGCTTGTTGATGAATTTCTTTATTTGGACGCTCCCAAAACAACAATCTTCATACGATCCATAGCAAGGTATTTCTGAAATGCTGCACTCACCTGCTCCAAAGTGACGGCATCTACTTTTGCAGTCCAGGTTTCAAGTGTGTCGAGTGGCAGTTCATTCCAAGCGATCGAAGAAACGTTATCAAGTAATTTACGATTGTTATCAATCCGTAATGGGAAACCATTCATTAAATTAGCTTTGGCAGCCTTGAGCTCAGATGGAGTAGCTCCATTCGTAATGAAATTTGCGATAGTTGAACTCATGACATCAAGCGCTAGCGTTGCTTGATCACTCTTGGTTTGCAAGCCTGCTTGAAAAATACCAGCATCCTTACCAGGCGCAAAGTAACTAAAAACGCTATATGCAAGACCTCGTTTTTCGCGCACTTCCGACATCAGACGAGACACAAATCCTCCACCACCTAAGATGTAATTTCCAACCATCAGTGGAAAGTAATCTGGATTGCTACGGGTAATTGCAGTCATCCCCATGGCGATATGCGCTTGCTGGGAATCAAATGGTATCTGTATTTCACGACTGGATAAAGGCTCGATCGATGAACGCTGTAACTCAGGAAGCGCTGAAATAGCAGGGCCTGATTGCGGAACATTCTTTAACAAAGTCCCCACTATCTCGCTAGCTTCAGCTGGGCTCACATCTCCAACAATACTCACAATCATGCGATCACCACGATAGAACTGCTGATGAAATCTTGCTAAATCAGAAGTACTCACTGATGAAACTGACTTCACTGTAGGAGACTCACCAAGTGGGTAGCTGCCATAAATCAATTTTCTGAAACGGCGCTCGAGCACTGACTCAGGCTTGGTGTTTGCCTCTAACAATCCTGTAATAGAACGTTGCTTTTCACGCGCTAAGATTTTTGCATCGTATGTTGGTGCACTTAACATCGCTGCTGCCAGTTGCACTGCACGATCGCGTAGATCTTTACGGCTCAAACTTCGGATGCGCATTACGGCACGTTCACCGCTAACGGAGATGCCAAAGTTGGCGCCTAAATCTGCAATCTCATCGGCGATTTGAGCCTCAGTAAATGCGCCCTTAGATGTTCTGACGCCATAGTTCATTAACGCCGCAGTCATCGAAGCGAGCCCACTTTTACCATCTGGATCGTAACGATCACCTGCATCAATACTGATCTCGATATCTACCATCGGCAAAGTTTTGGTCTGGACTAAATAGGCCTTTGCACCTTTGAAAACATCCAATTTCTCAATCGGCAAAATAGCCTGAACAGATTGCACTAATCCAAGGGCAAAAATAATTGCACAGCAAGATTGTTTGATTGCACTCATTATTTGCCCTCCTTACTTGAGGACTTACGAGCTTGGGGATCTAGCACAGCAATCGTCAAGCCTTCATCTAGGAGATATTTTTTTGCTACTGCCTGTACTTGCTCAGGCGTAATGGTTTGCATTTTTTCTAATAGAAGATCAATATCGCGCCAAGAAAATCCTGCCATTTCAATACTGCCAATTTCCATTGCCTGGCCAAAGATAGAGTCGCGCTTATAGATTTGACTTGATAGCAATCGGACCTTAATGCGCTTGAGCTCAGATTCCAGTACTCCTTTTTGCACTATCTCACTTAATGCCCTACGAATACTTGCCTCTGCTTGTGCAACAGTTTTACCTTTCGCTATGCTCACATTAATCTGAAACAATTCTGGTCCACGAGAAGTCATGTCATAAGAAACGCCCACATCATTGACCACGCGCTCTTGTTTAACCATAACGCGATTCAAGCGTGCATTATCGTAGCCATCCAAGACGGCAGACAGCAGCTCAAGTGCATAGGGCTCAACATCATCCAGACTACCTACTTGCAGACGGGGTGCCTTCCAAGCCATCGCTAGCTGAGAGCTATCCGCTGGCGCCTTCACTAGAACCCGTTTAAGGCCCTTTTGCACAGGCTCTAACTGCGGCTTACGCACTGGTAATTCATGAGCAGCTATCGCACCATAATATTTTTCTACTACATCTCGAGTTTGTGCTGGATCAACATCCCCACTAATCACTACCGTCGCATTATTTGGCGTATACCAACTGCGATACCAGTCGCGTGCATCAGCTGCCTTCATATTTTCTAAATCATTCATCCAGCCCACCACAGGATGACGATACGGCGAAGCCATAAAAGCAGTAGCCGTCAAGGATTCATTTAAAAGGCTGCTGGGATTATCCTCAGTTCGCAAACGGCGCTCTTCCATTACTACCTGAATTTCTTTTAAAAACTCAGCATCATCAAAGTTCAGATTTGACATGCGGTCTGCTTCAAGCCTCATCACTTCATTGAGCTTAGATTTTTCAACTTGCTGAAAATATGCCGTGTAATCACGAGATGTAAAAGCATTCTCACGTCCTCCAAGTGCAGCAACCAAACGAGAAAACTCTCCCACTTTTACTTTCTCGGTACCCTTAAACATCATGTGCTCAAGCACATGGGCTACACCAGTGCGACCATTCATTTCATCCATGGACCCAGCACGGTACCAAACCATATGAGCAACGGTAGGTGCACGATGATCTTCATGAACTATGAGTTTGAGCCCATTGGCAAACTGATATTCGTGGGTATCCCTTGGTTGGTTGGCAGGGGCAGCCCATGCATATTGGGAGCATACGAAGGCCAAGAAGCAAAGTCGGAGTAAATTGGAACGCATCTGCGAGTTCACCATATTCTTAGATTAAATTGATAAGATGCATGTTTTAAATTGTATCGACTATGTTCGGCCTACGTAAAACCCTTGGATCCCTTTTTAAATCTAGCCAGACTGATGAAGCCTGGTTTGATGCTTTGGAAGAATCACTCATTCAAAGTGATGTGGGTCTACCGACGACCGAACAATTAATCACCAAACTGCGTAAATCTGCTAAATCAGAAAAAGCATCGAGTCCAGAGCTTCTACAAGCCCTGCTCATTCAAGAAGTTGCCATATTGCTTGGCCCCCTCGAGCCCTCACCCAATCCACTCTATACCCATCATTCTCAGGCTATTCCTGAGGTTTGGCTGGTAGTTGGCGTCAATGGTGCCGGCAAAACTACCACCATTGGCAAGCTCTGTCGCCTCTTTCAGTCACAAGGCAAATCCGTTTTGCTGGCTGCTGGAGATACTTTTCGCGCTGCAGCTCGTAATCAACTCCAAGAGTGGGGTGGACGCAATCAAGTGGATGTGATTACCCAAGATGGTGGCGATGCTGCGGCAGTAGCCCATGATGCAATCTATGCTGCCATCTCTCGCAAGAGCGACATTCTGATCATTGATACCGCTGGACGCCTTGCCACTCAAGATCATTTAATGGAAGAGCTTAAGAAAGTAAAACGCGTCATCGGCAAGGCTCTTCCTGGAGCCCCTCACCAGACTTTGCTGGTTCTTGATGGCAACACCGGTCAAAATGGTTTAAGCCAAGTCAAGGCCTTTCATGGGGCTTTGGGGCTAACTGGAATGATCGTTACTAAACTCGATGGCACTGCCAAAGGCGGCGTCATCTGTGCGCTTGCCTATACCCTGCAAAAGGGGCCCAAACCCGCTGTTTTAGCACTAGGTAAAGGTGAGGGAATTGACGATTTAGTAGCCTTCACGGCCCACCAGTATTCATCTGAATTATTCAATTAAATCAGATAGTTATGGATTTAAAAAACCATTAGCACTCTCTTGACAGGAGTGCTAAAATAGAAGCACTTAAACACCTCCAATTTAATAAAAGAAAATGGTTCAAAAGAAAGTAAATAAACCGCTCATGCAAACAAGGCAAAGACTGCCAGCAGTGCACACTGTTGCGTCTGCGTCTGCCTTTCCGGTACTGCCATCTCTTGGAGTTGGTACTCTTGATTCCTATATCTCCTACGTTAATCGCGTGCCGATGCTCAGTGCTGCGGAAGAATTACATCTTGCACAAGAATTTCGTCGCACTGAAAATGTCGATGCTGCGAGGACTTTAGTACTTTCACATCTTCGTCTCGTGGTCTCAGTAGCCCGTCAATACCTTGGCTATGGCATTCCTCATGCAGACCTGATTCAAGAAGGTAATGTTGGCTTGATGAAAGCGGTAAAACGCTATGACCCAAGTCAAGGTGCGCGTCTTGTTTCTTATGCGATTCATTGGATTAAAGCGGAGATTCATGAGTATATTCTGAAGAATTGGCGTCTCGTCAAAGTGGCTACCACTAAAGCGCAGCGTAAATTGTTCTTCAACTTACGTAGCAACAAACCTACTTTGAGCGCATTAACGCCAAGCGAAGTTGAGGCTTTAGCGAAAGCACTCGATGTCAAAGGGTCTGATGTGAAAGAAATGGAAATGCGCCTTGCTGGTGGGGACATTGCCCTAGAAGGCGACGATAGCGATGATGAATCTGCCTATGCCCCGATTCAGTGGCTAGCTGATAACACTCAAGAACCAACCGCGATGATGGCCTCCGCTGAGACTGACACTCTGCATGGCCCTAAATTAGATCAGGCACTCATGGCCTTAGATGAGCGGAGTCGTAACATTGTTCAATCTCGTTGGTTGGCGATGGATGCAGAAGGCAATGGCACAAAAACATTGCATGATCTTGCTAGTGAATATGGCATCTCTGCAGAGCGGGTCCGTCAAATTGAGACTTCCGCCCTCAAGAAGATGCGCGGCATGCTGCAGGCAGCCTAAACGCTTAACCGCCCAGTCTAACGCCCTACTTTAATAACTCTTTCAAGTCATATGCCAAGGTCTCTGAGCCTTGTGCATGCTTAATATACAGGCGTAGATGACCATCTGGATCAAATGCATAGCTGCCTGCCGTGTGATCCATCGTGTATGAACCAGGACCGGATCCCGGAACCTTCTTGTAATAAATCTTGAAGTCTTTGGTGACTTTTTCTAAAGCTACTTGATCGGCTGGGCGTAAACCTAAGAAACGCGCATCAAAGGCGGGCACATACTGCTTTAATATCGCTGGAGAATCGCGCTCAGGATCAATAGTGACAAAGAGCACCTGCACTTTATCTGCTTGCGGACCCATCAAGGACATCACCTCCTGCATTTCCGTTAAGGTTGTTGGGCAAACATCTGGGCATTGGGTATAGCCAAAGAACATCACCACAACCTTACCCTTGAAGTCAGCAAGCGTTCTGGTCTTGCCATCAGGATCAAGCAAGCTAAAGTCTTTGCCAAACGCAGTACTTCCAGTAATGTCGACATTCTTAAATTCAGGCTTTTGACTACAAGCTGCCAGGGCAATCAAGAGGGCTGCAACAAAAAATGATCTGATGAAATTCATATTGATCTCAAATAAAATAGTGATCTATCAACAGCGCCGCGAATAAGAGCGATAAATAGGTAATTGAAAAGCGGAAAGTTTTCTTCGCTAAGGCATCGCTATAAGAAATAAATAAAGCAACAACATATGCCAAAAATAATAGACCTAATATGATGGCAGAAATCAAATACACCACACCACTCATGCCATAAATATAAGGAAGTAAAGTAGCCGCAATCAGAATCAAGGTGTAGAGCAAGATATTTAGCAAGGTAAAGCGTTCGCCATGGGTTACTGGCAACATCGGCAGCCCAGACTGAATATAGTCATCACGGCGATATAAAGCTAAGGCCCAGAAATGCGGGGGGGTCCAAACAAAAATAATCAGCACTAACAGCCATGCTTCTGCCGAGAGGCTATTAGTCACAGCAGCCCAACCCAGTGCAGGAGGCATCGCACCAGATAAACCACCAATCACAATATTCTGTGGTGTTGCTGGCTTTAATAGCCAGGTGTAGATCAC
>CAIMXN010000019.1 GCA_903845455.1 uncultured beta proteobacterium
GCCTTGTGAGTGGCAACGCATGGATCCAACCCGCACACAAATACCATCGACTGGAATACTACCTGGAGTACGAAATGCTGGGAGTCCCAAAATCTTATTAAATTCAGCGCCACCCTTCCACTCTTCTTTGGTTTGCCCATGCTCTACAGGCACATCAATCCAAGGGATCAAACTACCTGCTAAAGCGGTATTACGAAAGTTTTTCTTTGGAAAATCTGCAGAGCGCAAAGTAGCCGTCACTTTGTGGTCAATATCCAATATCCAGGAAGTTGGATCAGCCAGTTCTTCAGCAACGCTATCACGCAAAGCGCCCATTTGGAGAAGCAACTCGCGCATATTCTGAGCACCAGCCCCAGATGCAGCTTGATAGGTCATCGCACTGATCCACTCAACCATATCCGCTTTAACCAAACCGCCCATCGCCATCATCATTAGGCTCACAGTACAGTTACTACCAATCCAATTCTTACCGCCAGCAGCTAAGGCCTTATCGATTACAGGACGATTGACTGGGTCCAAAATGAGGACGGCATCATCCATCATGCGTAATGCACTAGCAGCATCAATCCAATGACCACCCCAACCCGCTGAACGCAGTTTTGGAAAAATAGCATTGGTATAGTCGCCACCCTGGCAAGTCAAAATAATGTCGCAACGAGACAAAGCCTGAATGTCATTCGCATCTTGCAGAACGGTTTGATTCTTAGTGACTTTTTGGCCATTCACTAATGGCACGGCTCCGCCAGCCTGACTGGTACTGAAAAACACCGGCTCGAGCAGATCAAAATCTTTTTCAGCCAACATTCTCTCTAGGAGAACACTCCCAACCATTCCGCGCCAGCCAACTAAGCCCACCAATGGGGTATTTGTATTTGCCATGATCATCAACTATCTAGTGAATAGCTTGCTTTAATTAACATTAAGAAAGCGCTGCAACGACTGCATCGCCCATTTGTACTGTTGAGACTTTTGTGGTGCCATCTGTATAAATGTCTACGGTACGCAAACCTTGTGCCAAGACCTTTTGAACCGCTGCCTCAATCCGATGAGCTTCGTCAAGCATGCCCAAGGAATATCGCAACATCATGGCAACAGACAGGATGGTTGCCAAAGGATTGGCGATGCCTTTACCAGCAATATCAGGCGCTGAACCATGACTGGGCTCATACAAACCTTTATTGTTTTTATCCAATGATGCCGATGGCAACATCCCAATAGAGCCCGTCAACATGGCAGCTTCATCAGACAAAATATCGCCAAACAGATTACCTGTCACTACCACATCAAATGCTTTAGGTTCTTTCACCAATTGCATAGCTGCGTTATCCACATACATATGGGATAACTCAACATCGGGGTAATCTTTCGACACTCTGATCATCACTTCGCGCCAGAGTTGCGACGTTTCTAAGACGTTGGCTTTATCAACACTGCATACTTTTTTACTGCGCTTACGGGCTGCATCGAATGCAACATGACCAATACGCTCAACTTCTGGCTCGCTGTAATGCATCATGTCGTATGCTTCACGAGCACCTTTAAATAAAGGCAGTTCGGAAGTACGCACACCACGTGGCTGACCGAAATAAATATCGCCATTCAATTCTCGAATGATCAAAATATCTAAGCCCCCAACAATTTCCGGTTTGAGACTCGAGGCTGCAGTCAGTTGGTCATAGCAAATCGCTGGACGAAAATTAGCAAAGAGCTCTAAATGCTTACGCAGACCTAAAATGGCTTGTTCTGGACGAAGCTCACGCGGCAGGGTGTCATGCTTCCAGTCACCCACTGCGCCAAACAAAATAGCATCTGCCTCTTTAGCTAGCGCTAAGGTTGCTGGCGGTAATGGATGGCCAGCAATATCGTAAGCTGCACCACCAACGGGAGCTGTTTCGAGGTCAAATTTTGGGCCAAGCGAATTTAACACCTTAACGGCTTGGGCAACGATTTCCGGGCCGATACCATCGCCCGGGAGGACTGCTATTTTCATGAAAGGCCTTTAACTCTATAAAACTACGGCAATTGTGTCGTCAGCCAAGGCATTTTAAGAATGCGCTCAGCTTCATAAGCCTTGATTTTATCTGCATGTTGCAGGGTTAAGCCAATATCGTCCAAGCCGTTGAGAAGGCAGAACTTTCTAAAAGGGGCTACATCAAAGCTATAAGCCGTACCATCAGGGGCAATCACCTGCTGCGCCGCTAAATCAATAGTTAGCTGGTAGCCACTAAAAGCCAGGGTTTCATTAAATAAATGGTCAACCTGCAATTCAGATAAAACAATTGGTAAAAGACCATTTTTAAAGCAATTATTGTAGAAAATATCGGCAAAACTAGGCGCAATCACTGCCCTAAAGCCGTATTGATCTAAGGCCCAGGGCGCATGCTCGCGGGAGCTGCCACAACCAAAGTTCTTACGTCCCAACAAGATACCAACACCTTGATAACGGGCCTGATTTAAAACAAAGTCGGGATTAAGGGGGCGATTACTGCAGTCTTGGCCAGGCTCACCATGATCAAGGTAGCGCCACTCATCAAATAAATTTTGACCAAAGCCGGTCTTTTTGATGGATTTTAGAAACTGCTTAGGAATGATGGCGTCAGTATCAACATTCTCCCGATTTAAGGGGGCAACCAATCCTTTGTAGAGCGTAAATTTTTCCATGATGATCTTTTTGCTTAATCTTTATTTCTGGCTTACTTAACTGGGGTCACCACAACATCTTTCCCTTTAGTTTGGGATTGGCTATTGGATGGAGGTGTATTAGCACCGCCCATTGAATTACCTACGGTCTGCATATCTTTGCCAAGACCCTCCATCGTATTGGCGCAGGCCGAGAGGATGATTCCGGCTACTACAATAATCAGGAGTCTTTTAATCATAGTCAGCGAAGATAAATTCATCACAGTGCTTCCTTAAGAAATCTTACGAATATCAACGAAGTGGCCTTCAATCGCAGCAGCAGCAGCCATTGCAGGGCTCACCAAATGGGTTCTACCGCCATTGCCTTGCCGGCCTTCAAAATTGCGATTAGAAGTTGAAGCGCAACGCTCACCTGGTTCAAGACGATCAGCATTCATTGCTAAACACATAGAACATCCAGGTTCACGCCATTCAAAACCTGCAGCCTTAAAAACACGATCTAGGCCTTCACGTTCTGCTTGAGCTTTAACCAAACCAGAGCCAGGCACCACAATAGCTAATTTCACATTTGCGGCAACTTTCTTGCCAAGACGATCAACCACTTTGGCGGCTGCTCGCATATCTTCAATCCGGCTATTAGTGCAAGAACCAATAAACACTTTATCAACAAAGATGTTGCTGATCGGTGTATTCGGTATCAGATTCATATACTCTAAGGCGCGCTCCATCGCAGACCTTTTATTAGGATCGCGCTCTTTCTCAGGGTCAGGAATACGATCGCTAATATCCAGCACCATCTCTGGAGATGTCCCCCAAGTTACTTGGGGAGCAATTTCTTCCGCTCGTAGTTCTACGACCGCATCAAAAGTCGCATCTACATCAGAATGGAGAGTGCGCCAATATTGCATGGCATGACGTAGCGTTTCATCCTTCGGTGCATAGGGGCGACCTTGAATATATTCAATGGTGGTTTCATCAACAGCAACTAAGCCAGCGCGTGCACCAGCTTCAATCGCCATATTACAGACGGTCATACGACCTTCCATCGATAGATTACGAATGGCCTCACCAGCAAACTCAATCGTGTAGCCAGTGCCGCCAGCTGTACCAAT
Organism: uncultured beta proteobacterium; assembly: GCA_903845455.1. Taxonomy (GTDB): domain Bacteria; phylum Pseudomonadota; class Gammaproteobacteria; order Burkholderiales; family Burkholderiaceae; genus Polynucleobacter. The sequence continues at coordinate 3,753 of CAIMXN010000019.1, forward strand.
TTTTCCAATCACCGCAAGCACAATATCTTTTGCAGTACTGCCTGGTTGCAGGCGGCCATCAATCCGCACTAACATGTTTTTGCTCTTTTTGATGAGCAAAGTTTGAGTTGCTAGAACATGCTCCACTTCTGAAGTGCCAATACCAAAAGCCAGAGCCCCAAATGCGCCATGGGTACTGGTATGAGAATCTCCACAGACTACCGTCATCCCAGGTAATGTTGCGCCCTGCTCTGGCCCTATTACATGAACGATACCCTGGCGGAGATCATTCATTTTGTATTGAGTGATCCCATAAGCATCACAGTTCTGATCTAAGGTATCTACTTGCAACTTAGAAATGGGATCAGTGATACCTTGAGAGCGATCCGTTGTCGGAACGTTGTGATCTGAGACGGCTAAATTAGCAGAAATACGCCAAACAGGACGGTCAGCCAAATGCAGGCCTTCGAAAGCTTGAGGGCTAGTGACCTCATGCAGCAACTGACGATCTATATAGATCGTCGCAGTGCCATCCTCTTCAGAGTAAACAACGTGGTCATCCCACAATTTGTCATAAAGTGTACGGGACATAAAGTTCTTTGTAATCCTTATTTGCGCAAAGAAATATTGGGAACTTTGCGTGATGTCTCGCCAACGTATAACTGAC